>NZ_JBEXWB010000256.1:0-9389 GCF_040629645.1 Streptomyces sp. NPDC005899
CGGGCTTGGCGCCGCCCTCGTCGGTGTCGGCGCGGCGCAGCCACTTCGACAACGTGATCGGGTGGACGCCGAAGTCGGCGGCGATCTGTTCCAGCATGACGCCGGGCTCGCGATTGCGCGCGACCCTCACGACGTCATCGCGGAACTCTTTCGGATACGGCTTGGGCACTGCGACATCCTTCCAGGCCGCCTCTCGGCAAGCCAGGTCAAGGTGTCACCTATCCGTGCAGCAGTCCCCACCTCCGTTAGTGCTGTTTGCCAGGTAGCTCGCCTTGTCCCAGCGTGGAGCCAGCATAAAGATGTCGCCACCCGTGGCGCCGCTGAGCTTCCAGCCAGTTGGTGGCGCCACGCTCACCGAGGGCTGGTAGACGGCGAATATGCTTTCGGTGGAGCCGTTCGAGCCCGCGCCGTTGCCGGCCGTGACCGTGGTAGTCAGGCTGCTCGCCGTCTGGAACTGTGCCCAGGTCCTGGCAGCAGGCATGGCTGTTCCGCCATAGATATAGGCGACGGTCGACGGCCAGCTCTGTGCGATCTTTCCTTTCAGGGTGATGCTCAGACCAGCGGCCCCGGTCGTCCCTACCGTCGCCATGTTCATCACGTGATAGGTGTACGAAATCACTCTGCTGTTAAGCGGAATAGTGCCCACTACTACCACGTCGAAGGCGCTTTCACCGACAGGCTTGCCGTCTTTCAGCCATGTCTGCAGATAGCTGGCGCCCGAGCAAACGGCGAATCGGGATTTCAGGAAGAACTTGCTTGTCGACCCCAATGCCGTGCGGCACTCGCTACCCGTCATGCTGCGAGACGGCTCGGGATAGGTGACTGCAGCAGGCGCCGCCGTGCTGACCGGTGAAGTGGTTCGTTGCGGCTTCGAAATTACAGAAAGCTGCGTGTCTTTTTGCGCGTAGCCGGCGGCTGGCCCTACTGTTTCACGAGCCAGCAGAGCCGGGCTCTGTTCAGCGGCCAGCCGTCTCGCCTGGTTGGTGGCTATGCTTCCGCTTTTAAGCGCTTCGCCCAACCGGTACTGCCCAAGTGGCAGAACATAGGTCTCAACGGCTGCGACACCGGAATTGGCCGGACGGGCTGTGGCCGTCGATGCGGCGAGCGCTGAGAACAGTAAGGTGACCAGGGACACGGCTAAGAGTTTCCGCAGTGGCATTGCTGCGCTTGTGGGCATGCGGGTTCACACTCCGTCCTACAGGCCGATATCGAAGCACTAGTTCTAGCAACCACGCTCGCTTAGCCCATACGCCTCAGGGCAAACTGGCGCAATAGCGTTCGACCTTGGCTTGTTGCGGTTTCAGTGATGCGCGATGAACACCCTGACCTACTCCGTCGCATCACCCTCGATCTTCGCCTCGATCGTTCATCAGTCCTCGCCGGTTCACGACGGGGCTCCGTGTTCTGCGAAGTGTGATGTTCTCGAGAGCGAGGGCAGGCTTCCAGTCCGTTGTCGCATCGATGTGAGGCCGGGGTCCACTACCCCAGCGTGGTGGTGGAGTGGATCGTTTGAGTCGGTCGGTTTGCCGAACCCGGCAACGAGCCCCTTATCGAAGGTGTCGTCGTTGTCCTCGTGTCCCCACTCGGAAACCCTGCGCCTGAGGACGAACGACCGCACGAGCAGGGGATAGACGTGCGTCGGGCCCCTGGGAGCAGGCAGGGCCCGACTGTTCAGGGGCGGCTATCGGCGGGTGATGAGCCAGGCGATGACTCGGCGGGTGGCGAAGTCGCCGACCCGGTTCGCTACGCCACACATGAAGCTGCTGGAGACGGACTGTCTCGGCATAACCAGCCATTCCCGCAGGTTGGGCGTGATGGTGGTGTGCCGTCAGTCTCGGTGCTTCCTGGGCTTGCGGGGGTTGTTCGCGTCACCCTCCATGTCAGTCCTCTCGTCTTGCGCATGGCGGGACCGCGCAAGGAGCCCTCTCGAACCATGGCCTAAGGGCCTGCCGATCATTAACCTGTCGTCTTGATCTTGTTGCTTCGCTCGTCGGTCAGGGCGAGGACACGTGCTTGGAGGGCCGTGAGACCGGCGGGTGGGGTCGTTGCGGGCGTGATTGCAATGTCATGGGCGTCGAGCAGTCGCCGGTTCTTCAGGAGGGTGCGGTGCATGGCGGTCCTGCTGCTGCCGAACTAGCACGGCCAGAGGTTCCGCGGCCAGGGCGACCCGCAGGTGGAGCACGGTGGCCAGGACCTGCCCAAGGAAACAGAGCCGGGGCGGTCGGCCGCGCTGGAAGTCGCCGTCCGGGGCCAGAGTTTCTGTCAGTTGGTCCAGCTGCTGGCGGGCCATCCCGGTCAGCTCGGGATCAAACAGCAGACGACGTCGTCATCGCGGGTCAGGTCCTTGACCGCCCGGACTTTCTCCTCGACCGAGACCGGGTTGTCGACCTGATGTCCGACCAGACGTTTCGCCCCGTCCGAAGTCCACTGCTTGCGGTTGGACCGCGGGTTGAAAGGGGCGTCCTCGACCGCCACCCACTTGGTGCTCTTCTCCGCCGTCGTCGCGCTCGTCGTCATCATGCTGACGCTGCGCAGTGGCGCGGGGCTCGTCGACGCGACCCTGTCGGGCGGTGCCGCTTTCGGCGGGACGATGCTCCTTTGCCTGGCTGTCGTCGCCGCGGTCAAAGAACTGCGGAGACTGCGTTAACCGGCTGCGTGTGCACGCGGCAACGTCGGCGTGCCGGTGTCCGCGGTGGGTCCGGTACCAGGCCAGCACGCGGTCCCGGCTCCACCGCGCTGACACGTACCGTCTCGGGGACGGCCTGACCCCGGGACGGTCCTTCGCGGCCGGCCGGAGCAGGAGGAGGAGAGCTGCGTCAGGAGGGCACTATCTCGGTTCTGCGTTTCCCCTGCGAACGCGGGGTCTTCTCCCCGACCCGCTTCGGCTCGATGGTGCGCGGGTCGACCGCCTCGCCCGGGGCACCCTCCTTGTAGAGGCCCTCGGGGTCGTTCGGCCTGTCATGGGGCAGGAGAAAGAAGGTACGGCGCTGGAAGAGGCCGCTGTCGGGGTTGGCCTCGGCCTCCTTGTCGAGCTCCGCATAACCGACCATGCGTCCATCACGCGCGTAGCGGGGCTTCCCGCCGCGGCGGGCACTCTTGTCGAGCGCCTGACGGACGTAGTCGAGTTCGTCGAGGTCCTCCAGCCACACCACGTTCGCTTCGTGTGCGAGCTGGCTTTCCTGCAGCAGCGAGCTCATGGACGCAGCTCCTTGTCGGTGGTGTGGTGGTACGTGCGGATGCTCGGTACGGATCGGGCGGTGCGGTGGTCCGGGACGTTCCCATGGTATGACGATGCCCAGATCCCGGGCGGAAAGCCGTGGTGCCTCATCAACGTCCACCTGCCGGTCCGTCAGGACGGACGATGTCGTCCTTCAGCAACGCCAGGGCGGGGTAGTACTTCTTGCCGCTGGACTTCAGCATCTCGGCGGGTGACGCGAGCCCGACCTCCTGCCGGATGCGGCCGGCGAAAGCCCGGGCGGTGTCGGCCCGGATGCCCTCCGAGCTGCACCAGGCGGTGTAGGTCGCGTAGAGAAGGCCCTGCTCCACGCGGAGGTCCCCGGTGTCCGGACCCTGACGCAGACAGCACTCGCCCAGGAAGCGCCCGATGTGGTCCTCGGTCGTCTCGTACGCGGCGGTGGCCAGACGCACGGAGGACGGCCCGCTCAGAGGATCCCGGGTGGTGAGGTAGCGGATCGCGCCCTGGATCAGCCAGTGCAGGATCCCGGGACCCTCTTCCTCGACGAGTTCGCCGGCCAGGTTGTCGATCTTCCTGTCGGCCGCGACGACGCGCTCGAAGGGAATGAGCCGGATACGACGCCAGAACGCATGCCCACCGGTCCCGACTTCTGGCTGGTGGTTGCCCAGCAGCCAGAGCTTGTGGGTCGGGGTGAAACTGAAGTAGTCCTGGCGCATGCGCCGGGCCTTGATCTTGTCCCCACCGGTGAGCAGCTTGACCCGGGCCTCGTCGAACTTGTCGTTGGGCTTGAGCTCGCTGCACACGAAGATGCGGCGGCCGTGCAGCTCCGTCAGTTCCGTGGAGTGCTCGGCGAAGTTGCCCTTGTCCATGAGGAAGCCCGGCGGGGCGGCGTCGGCGTAGTCCCCCATGACCTGGATCATGACGTCCAGGAGGACCGACTTGCCGTTGGCCCCCTTCCCCCAGAGGAAGGGCAGGACCTGCGCGCCGACATCGCCGGTGATGGAGTACCCGAGCAACAGGTGCAGGAAGTCGATCATCTCCTGCCCCTTGGCGTCGTCGCCGAAGGTGTCCTCGAGGAAGGCCTGCCAGCGCGGTGTCGGCATCACCTGGGGAGCCACCTGGGTGGCCCGGGAGTGGAGGTCTCGCATCGGATCGGGCTTGCGCAGACGGCCGTTCCGCAGATCGACGACTCCCGAGGGGGTGCACAGCGAGTAGGCGTCGCCGTCGAGCACGTCCGGGTCGAGGCTGAGCGCCGGTGCGGCCTTCGCCTGGTGGAGCAGGGCCTTCATACCGCTCGTGGACATGGTCCGCCGGCGGTGCTGAGCGATCTCGCGGTCGCTGAAGATGCCCCTCGGGTCGGTGGGGGACATCTGCTCGGCCATGTCTCCAGCGGCCCACAGAGCGGCCTTCTCGCCGCCCACACGCTTCCACCGGAACTGGTCCCAGCAGTACCAGCCGAGGCCTTCGACGTGGCGGAACTGGTCGCTGTAGAGCTGGGCGAAGAGCTTCGCGTTGCCCCGGTCCGTGAGCATGGGCGGCAGCAGGGCCGGTGTCTCGACCGAGACAGGTGCCTGCACCTGCTGGGGAGGGACCCAGGCGGGAGCCGCGCCCTCGAGGTCGAGCATCTGCTGAGCGGCGGCAACCGCGTCGAAGCGGCTGCTCTCGGCGCTACTCATGCGAGTCCTTTGGGGTGGAACGGGCGGCTGGCGCCTGCGGTAAGGGCTGCGTCGATGATCGTCTCATTGCGGCGGTTCTGGTGGGGACGAGCATAGTGAGCTGCTTCTGCCAGCTTTTGGCGGGCTTCGGCAGGGTTCAGGTGTCCTGCTCCGGCGAGTCCTCCAGCCGTGAACGCCGCTCGGTTCAACTTTTCCGTGAAGCCGGCGCCCTCGGCGTACGCGGCACACGCGCGCACGGTTTCGATGAGCGGCCGCAAGAGTGCCTGAGCGGGGCCGCTACGGGGTGCCCGGGCTTGTCCACCCGACCGCGGGACGGGCACGGAAACCGGGGCCGCCTGTGGGACGTGGCCCGTGCGCGTCAGTTCGGCGGCCAGCCATGAGGGGAGAGGGGCAGGGTCCCGCACAGCTCCCAGGGGCGCGTACACGCCCGTCGAGGTGCGGGTGGTGGGGGCCACGATGTATCCGCCGTGGGCCCGCACGTCGACCTGCCACGCCAGCGCGGTCCTGGGGCTCGACCCGGTGGAGGAGCGATAACGGACGGTGGGTGTGGGATTGACGTACCAGATGTGCAGTCCCCCGGACGGCGTGCGCACACGCAGGGTGCTGTCGTCCTCGACGGGATTCGGTTCCCGGCGGTAGGCCGCGAGAAGGGCCAGCGTGTCGAAGCCTGAGGCGAGCCCCGCCAGGTCGACCTGTTCCGGGATACGGATGCCCGGAAGGAGCCGGCTGCGGTCCGGGACCTGCGCGGTATGGGCATCAACGTCCAGGACGACGAGATGGGCGGGCCCGCACGACACAGCCACTCCCGCACGTGGCTCTCGGCGCCACCAGGCATCGATCAGGGCGAGGTCCGTGGTCGCGCTGTGGAAGCCGTGACACCACCGGCCCTGCTCGTGGCAGGGGCACTGCGAAGGCGCGTGACTACGTACACGGCAACGCTCGCAGTTGGCCGCCGGAGTCTTGCGCCCCGGGGCAAGCGGGTGCACCGGCCACTGACGGCTTGCGAGCCAGCGGGCCACGTCCACGGGGCCCGGCGGCTGCGCGACTCCGGACAAGGCCGTGTCGGCGGGGCGCTGCACTGTTCGTCGGTCCGTTCCTCTTGGGGTGGACAGGGGTGGTACCTCAGCTGGATCCAGTGCGTTTTACCTGGTCAGGGAGGACCGGACGAGGGACTGAGGGACTGAAGGGACTGACTTTCCCTTATAGCGGCCAGAGCCTAGCGCACGGGCACGTCCCGCCGTGGGAGGCATGAGCACTTATTGCAGAGTCAGTCCCTTCAGTCCCTCGGGGATGTGACAAGGACACCGGCCAGGGCGACATGTCCTTCAGGCCGACGGCCGAGGGACTGAAGGCCTGCTGGGGCGGAGGGACTGTTCGGCCCCTTTTCAGTCCCCATGGTGTTTCCGCAGGTCAGAGCACCTGAGCACCAGAAGGGAGGGACTGAAGGGACTCATTTCCCTAGTTATGAGCGCACCAGGGATAGAGGTACTACGTTTTACGTACGCGCGCATACGCGCCCCCGCACGCAGGTGGAACAGGGAGTTTGAGTCCCTTCAGTCCCTTCGGTTCCGAGCACATCGCTGTGACCTGGTCTTTTGGGAAGGGACTGAAGGGACGAGGGACCGAAGGAGTACGGTCCCTCCCGCGTCGAGGGCGGTCTGCTGGGGAAATCCGCCGGGGGCGCTACCCCCTGCCCTGTCAGGCACTCTTTCGTCTTCCCTGGCCCGCAGAACAGTTCTGCCCTGTGGTGTGATCGGTGATCGTCCACCGACGGTGACCTGCACATCGCTGACAGGGTATCGATGTGGCCCCTCCCCCGCCGGCGTGGGGGAGCATGACAAGGTCGCTCTGCGAGTCTCAGATGGGAGGTCTTCGTCTCTGTAGAAGCGCTATGTGCCGCAAAATTCATCTGATGCAGGGGAACGATTGCCCGCCTCCCCGACAGAAGCCCCGAAGGGCAGGTGTGTTGTTTACGGACAACACACCTGACACTTCGATCGAACCACCGAGGGGTGCCGAGCCTCGACATCCTCCGCATTGACATGCCGAGGGGCTGGGTTGCCACTTCCATCGCGCCCTGTACGACGCGTGAGGAGAATGGAGATGAAGGGAATGCGGCTGCCACCTGCATACATCCCATCCTTCTCGAGACGTTTAACACGGACAAGAACGCCGACAGACACGGCTCCAGGAGGTGCACGCAGTCCGTCTCGACCAACGCGCATATTACGGGGCGGTCGGTCGGTTTAGCAATATGGGCGAGCACGGAAGTGCTCTACGTGTCTTATGTTCGATTTACACCATTAGAGAGCTCACGTAACAACATGACCGATAAAAGCTACAAAGAACCGGCCCCGCGGGCACTACAGAAGCGGTCGATGGAGACGCGAAGTCGAATCATTCATGCCGCAGCGGAGATTTTTGACGAAAAGGGATATGCCGCCACATCGATCAGCATGATCCTGGACCGTGCGCAAATCACTAAAGGCGCCCTTTACCACCATTTCAATACGAAAGATCAGATCGCCGAGGCTTTGCTGGCAGTCCAGGTGCCGATGAGCAGGATCAGCCCTCATGAGTCCAAGTGGCAGGAGACGATCGATACCTCGTTCGCCTACGCCCGTCTCCTTCAGACTCATCCGGAGGCCAGGGCGGGAGTCCGGCTGTCCATCGACGGAGGCGTGCCGTCTGACCTGGACGTTTACGGGCCTACGCGCCAGTGGATCGAGTTGGTGACCTACCTGATGACGCAGGTTGATGGGATGGGTCATCTGTCTGCCGACTGGACACCACGTTCGGCCGCCGAGCTGCTCCAGTCCACTTTCGTGGGGGCGCAGCTGACCTCTTTGCAGATCACTGGGCCTCTTCGGACTGATTTGCACAAACGGATTGAAAGCATGTGGAAGGGTGTGCTTCCGGGCATGGCGACGATGAGTGCGCTGAAAAAGGGCCTGGACTACGAATCGGACCGCTGGAACCGCATCCGCTGGGAGGGTCCGGCCGCAGGTTGAGCGCTTCCCGCCGTTGGCTGAGGAGTTTCACGGCACCTGCGTGAACGCAGGTGCCGTGGTTCTTGCGGGAACCTTCAGGGCCCGCTGTGGTAAAACAGTCCGTGCTCCCGGTTTTGCGTAGGGCTCGGGCGGCGTGCCTATCACATGCCCGAGGGGGCACGGCAACGCGCTGACGACTGTCCTTGTGCCAGCGCAGCCTGCCCGCCGGCACGCGGCCGGGTACAGACGTGTCGGGTTCCTCTGGGCGGCGTCCAGACACCAAGCCCCGCCTCACAGGGACGCGCATACTCCCACCGCATGCACACCACACTCATCCGTACTCCACACACGTATTAGGAGTGAGAAGCCGTGATCTCGAACGCGGAAGTAGAAGTAGCCGAAGCGGTCGACTCCGACCTCATCGCTTCCGGGATAGACGACCTGCTTTCAGGCAAGCCTCTGGACGGCGCACCGCCCATGAACCGGCCCATATCTCCCGATCGCATATACTTCACGGACATCTTGAACAAAGTTGAGTCGCAACTCGGACCTCCCGACCTGTATGCCGGAGGAGCCGCAGGAGTGCTCGTCCGCTGGCGCCATGGGCAAAAGACGCTCACGGTGGCACAGGAGCAAGGAGTGACGATGTCACTCCGGTCGTCCGCGGTTCTCGACGCTGCCGAGGCCACTGCCTTCCGCAGCGGAGTGGGCACGAGACCCGGCCAGGCGGCTAGCTACTTCGAGCTGCCCTACCTGTGGCGGGTTGTACGGCGAGGGTCTGCACTGGAGCAGCCCGGTGTTTTGCCTACGAGCGACTGGGGCCAGCTTGAGCAGTCGCTGCGGTGCTTGTTGGAGCTCTGGGTTGCACAGACCAGCCTCCTGTACGAAGCGGGCTGGTGCGACGAAGTTGCGTTCGACTTGACCGAGCAGGTAAGCGGAGACCTCGTCCTGGGCCTGTTACAGAGCGCAGAGGAAGGGCTCACTCTCTTCCTTCACGACGATCGGACAACGACCGCCAGGCCTGACCCGGACGACGTCGCAGCCCGCGGATGGCAGCAAAGAGTCCATCAGCTCCAAGCATGGATTGCTTCCTTCGATCCCGGCCTGTACACAGCTGAAACCGCAGCTGGCATCATCGTCCGTGAACTGCGCCTGCGTGGAGCCGCAACTCCATTGAGCGTCGCTTTGACTGCCCTGAGCAGCAACGGCGAGAGCCGGTTGCAGTTGCCTGGCGTTCCGCTGAAGAGCTGACCTTTCATCCGCTGGGCCTGCGGCCATTGCAGACGTCCCGTCCTGGCGCGCCGAGGCTGAGGGGACAAGCTGGTGAGCGCGGGCCGATCAGCGGGAGGGTGTCGGCGCCGGGAGCCGAAACAAGAGCGGATGGCTTCTATTGGCGGGGCCGGACAGAAGCCAAGATCTCACGCACGAGCACGGGCCTTGACCCCTGATGTTGGACACACGAGACACTGGATCCTGCGGATCTGAGAACGGACATCTCGTGGTCATGAAGAACTACCCGCCGCAGTT
>NZ_JBEXWB010000257.1:0-9353 GCF_040629645.1 Streptomyces sp. NPDC005899
GCCCCCGGCCGGGGGCGCCGCCGCCGTCGTACGTGCGTGCGGCTCAGCTGAAGGAGTCACCACAGGCGCAGGAGCCCGTGGCGTTCGGGTTGTCGATCGTGAAGCCCTGCTTCTCGATGGTGTCCACGAAGTCGACGGAGGCGCCGCCCAGGTACGGAGCGCTCATCCGGTCGGTGACGACCTTGACGCCGTCGAAGTCCTTCACCACGTCACCGTCGAGCGAGCGCTCGTCGAAGAACAGCTGGTAGCGCAGGCCCGAGCAGCCTCCGGGCTGGACGGCGACGCGCAGCGCGAGGTCGTCGCGGCCTTCCTGCTCCAGCAGGGCCTTGACCTTGGCTGCGGCGGCGTCGGACAGGAGGATGCCGTCGCTCACGGTGGTGGTCTCGTCCGATACGGACATCTGCTTCTCTCCCGGGTTGTTCGGACTGCTTGCCGACGGGTCCAACCATCGGGGCCGCGGATTCATTCCGGGCCAGGCGCGTGTCTGTCCTCTTCATGCTCGCACACCGCCCCGTCCGGGGATGCGTCACATCGACGCGATCGGCATCGTCAATCTGACGTGAAGCGGCTATGATAGATAGCGTCAATTAGACGAAAAGGCATGCCCGCGAAAAAGAAAGGGTGCGTGTCGTGACCACCGCCCAGCCCCTGGATGTCCAGCCGACGCCCCTCGCCCTGCTTCTGCTGGGCCGCGAGGCCGACCCGCGGAGCGAGCGCGGCGTCGAGTGCCCCGGTGACCTGCCGTCCCCGTCCGACCCGGACCTGGTGGAGCGGGCCCGCGCTGCCAAGGAGAAGCTCGGGGACAAAGTCTTCGTCCTCGGCCACCACTACCAGCGCGACGAGGTCATCCAGTTCGCGGACGTCACCGGCGACTCCTTCAAGCTCGCCCGGGACGCGGCGGCGCGGCCCGAGGCCGAGTACATCGTCTTCTGCGGCGTGCACTTCATGGCCGAGTCCGCCGACATCCTCACGGGCGACGGCCAGAAGGTCGTGCTGCCGGACCTGGCGGCGGGGTGCTCCATGGCCGACATGGCCACCGCCGAGCAGGTCGCCGAGTGCTGGGACGTGCTGACCGAGGCGGGCGTCGCCGACCAGGTCGTGCCGGTCTCGTACATGAACTCCTCCGCCGACATCAAGGCCTTCACCGGCCGGCACGGCGGCACGATCTGCACCTCGTCCAACGCGAAGCGGGCACTGGAGTGGGCCTTCGAGCAGGGCGACAAGGTGCTCTTCCTGCCGGACCAGCACCTGGGCCGCAACACGGCCGTCCGGGACATGGGCATGAGCCTGGAGGACTGCGTCCTCTACAACCCGCACAAGCCGAACGGCGGTCTCACCGCCGAGGAGCTGCGCAACGCCAGGATGATCCTGTGGCGCGGGCACTGCTCGGTCCACGGGCGCTTCTCGGTGGAGTCCGTCAACGACGTACGGGAGCGGATCCCGGGCGTCAACGTGCTGGTTCACCCCGAGTGCAAGCACGAGGTCGTCGCGGCCGCGGACCAGGTGGGCTCGACGGAGTACATCATCAAGGCCCTGGAAGCGGCGCCGGCCGGCTCCAAGTGGGCGATCGGCACGGAGCTGAACCTGGTGCGCCGGCTGGCGAACCGTTTCGCCGCGGAGGACAAGGAGATCGTCTTCCTCGACAGGACGGTGTGCTTCTGCTCGACGATGAACCGGATCGACCTGCCGCACCTGGTCTGGACCCTGGAGTCGCTGGCCGAGGGCAAGCTGGTCAACCGCATCCAGGTCGACGCCGAGACGGAGAAGTACGCCAAGCAGGCGCTCGAGCGGATGCTCGCCCTGCCGTAACCGCGGGTGGCCGGTGCGCCGTGGCGCACCCGGACGAAGGGCGAGGCCCCCGGTGCGATCGCACCGGGGGCCTCGCTGCGCGGTTCCCGCCTGTCGTGGGGCGCCGCCTCACCGTGCGGCGCCGGTGCCGTCAGGCCTTCGCCGGCTCCGGCTCGGATGAGGCCTCCTCCGGGGCTCCGGGTGCCTCGGCGCCGGAGCGCGCCGCCCGCTTCGCCGCCTTCTTCTTCGCGCGGCGCTCCTTGCGCAGCTCCACCATGGAGTAGAGCGTCGGCACCAGCAGCAGGGTCAGCAGCGTCGAGGTGATCAGACCGCCGATCACCACGACCGCCAGCGGCTGCGAGATGAAGCCGCCCTCGCCCGTGACGCCCAGCGCCATCGGGAGCAGCGCGAAGATCGTCGCCAGGGCGGTCATCAGGATCGGCCGCAGACGGTGGCGGCCCCCCTCTACGACGGCCTCGACGACGCCCATGCCCTGCGACCTGTACTGGTTGATCAGGTCGATGAGCACGATGGCGTTGGTCACCACGATGCCGATCAGCATCAGCATGCCGATCATCGCCGGGACGCCCATCGGGGTGCCCGTGACGACGAGGAGGCCGATGGCGCCGGTGGCGGCGAAGGGGACGGAGACCAGCAGGATCAGCGGCTGGACGAGCGACCGGAAGGTGGCCACCAGCAGCATGAAGACGATCGCGATGGCCGCGAGCATCGCCAGCCCCAGCTTCGCGAAGGCGTCGTCCTGGTCCTGGGAGACGCCGCCGATGGTCGCGGTGGCGCCGTCCGGGAGGTCCAGTGCGTCGATCTTCTGCTGGAGGGACGCACTGACCGCGCCCGTGTTGTCGCCGGTGTGGCGTACGCGGCAGATGGGCGGCTGCTCGCACGGCGATGCGGCGATCAGGGGGACACAGCACGCCCACCCCTACGATCGCCGGTCCGCCGGACGAAGGCGTCGGCCCCCGGGTTGCTTTCTCACACCGCGCATACCGCAGCTGGAGTAGTCCGGATCTCCACCCGTTACTCCACCCTGGGGCGCACCAGGCCCGATTCGTACGCGATGACCACCAATTGCGCGCGGTCCCGCGCACCCAGCTTGGCCATCGCCCGGTTCACGTGCGTCTTCACGGTGAGGGGGCTGACGACGAGCCGCTCGGCGATCTGGTCGTTGGAGTGGCCGCCGGCGACCAGGACGAGCACCTCGCGCTCGCGCCCGGTGAGGGCGGACAGCCGCTCGCCGTACACGGTGGCGTCCGGTCCGCCGTCCGTGCTGCCGTCCTGCGCAAGGAAGGTGGCGATGAGGCCCTTGGTCGCGACCGGGGAGAGCAGCGCCTCCCCGGCGGCCGCGACCCGGATCGCGTTGAGCAGCTCGTCCGGCTCGGCGCCCTTGCCCAGGAAGCCGGAGGCGCCCGCGCGGAGCGACTGCACCACGTACTCGTCCACCTCGAAGGTGGTGAGCATGACGATGCGCACCCCGGCCAGATCCGGGTCCGCGCTGATCGTGCGGGTGGCGGCGAGGCCGTCGGTGCCGGGCATCCGGATGTCCATCAGCACGACGTCGGCGCGCGTCGAGCGGGCGAGCGCCACGGCCTGGGCGCCGTCCGCGGCCTCCCCGACGACGTGCATGTCGGGCTCCGAGTCCACGAGCACCCGGAACGCGCTGCGCAGCAGCGCCTGGTCGTCGGCGAGCAGCACCCTGATCGGCGTCATGCGAGTCCCCCCGCCCCCGGTGTCCCGCCCGGTACCTCCGGCCCGTCCGCGCGGGGCATGACGGGCAGGATCGCATGGACGCGGAACCCGCCGCCGTACCGGGGACCCGCGGTGAGGGTGCCGCCGAGCGCGGTGACGCGTTCCCTCATGCCGAGGAGGCCGTGTCCGCCGCCGTCACCGGGGCCGGCGGGACGCCCGGGTCCCGCTCCGGCACCGTCATCGAGCACGGTGATCTCGGCGGTCGCCCCCACCCGTACGACGCTCACCTCGGCCTTCGCGCCGGCGCCCGCGTGCTTGCGCACGTTGGTCAGGGCCTCCTGGATGACCCGGTACGCCGCGAGGTCCACGGCAGCGGGCAGCGGGCGGTCCGGGTCGGTGCGGGCCACCTCGACGGAGAGGCCCGTGTTGCGGAACGTGTCGATCAGCGCGTCGAGGACGGCGAGCCCCGGAGCCGGTTCGGTGGGCGCCTCCGGGTCGCCGGACTGGCGCAGCAGCCCGACGGTGGCCCGGAGCTCGCCCAGGGCGGAGCGGCTCGCCTCCCGGACGTGCGCGAGTGCCTCCTTGGCCTGGTCCGGGCGCTTGTCCATGACGTGGGCGGCGACCCCGGCCTGCACGTTGACCAGGGCGATGTGGTGGGCCACGACGTCGTGGAGGTCGCGGGCGATCCGCAGCCGCTCCTCGGCGACCCGGCGGCGGGCCTCCTCCTCGCGGGTGCGCTCGGCCCGTTCGGCCCGTTCCCTGATCGCGTCGACGAACGCGCGCCTGCTGCGCACGGCGTCCCCGGCGGCGCAGGCCAGTCCGGTCCAGGCGAGGACGCCGACGTTCTCCTGGCTGTACCAGGGCGACGAACCGACCACCATCGCGGTCACGGTGAGGACCGCCATGGTCAGCAGGCCGACCCGCCAGGTCGTGGGGCGGTCGGTGCTGGAGGCCACGGTGAACAGCGCGATGACCGCGCTCATCACCACGGGGGCCGGCGGGTCCATCAGGAGGAACTCGGCGGCGGACAGCAGCCCCGTCACCGCCAGTACCGTCACGGGCCGGCGCCGCCGCAGCACCAGCGCGGCCGCGGCGAGCACCATCAGGAGGACGCTCCAGGGCCCGGGGACGCGTTCGCCGAAGATGGGCCGGCCGTGGCCCGGGTCCGGCTCGGCGAACGACGCGCCGACCATGCAGACGAGCACACCGGCGGCGAGCGCCCCGTCGAAGGCGAGGGGATGGGCGCTCAGCCAGCGGCGGACGCGTACGAGTCCGGTTCCGAGGGTGGTCACGCCGAGAACGGTACGGCGTGGCGCTGCCGGCCCGGCACCGGACGGACGCGGTCAGGGAGCGGCCCGGCACGGCACAGTGCCCCGCACCGGTGGGACAGGGGCGGGGCACCGCGGGGAGTGTGGAGGCCGGCCGGCCGCCTGTCAGCCGGGGATCAGTCCCCCGTCACCGAGCAGGGCGCGCACCTCTTCGAGGGTGGCGTCCGGCGCCGGGAGGATCAGCTCGGACGGCTCCAGGGAGTCGTCCGGCAGCGGCGAGCCGAGCTCGCGCACCTTGTCCAGGAGCGCGTGGAGCGTGGTGCGGAAACCGGGTCCGTCACCGCTCTCCATCTCCGCGAGCAGTACGTCGTCGAGCTTGTCCAGCTCGGCCACGTGACTGTCGGCCAGTTCCACCTGGCCCTCCCCCATGATCCGTACGATCATGACGCCGCCCTCACTGCTTGTCGAACTTGTGCGGAGCCTGCTGCGACTGCGGTGCCGCGTCCTGCGCGCCGCCTTCGATGGCCTGCTGCCGCGCGGACGGGCCGCCGGCCAGCTCGGCCTTCATGCGCTGCAGTTCCAGTTCCACATCCGTACCACCGGAGATGCGGTCCAGCTCGGCGGCGATGTCGTCCTTGGCCGTCCCGGACGGGTCGTCCAGGGCGCCGGAGGCCAGCAGTTCGTCGATGGCGCCGGCCCGGGCCTGCAACTGCTGCGTCTTGTCCTCGGCCCGCTGGATCGCGAGGCCGACGTCGCCCATCTCCTCGGAGATCCCGGAGAACGCCTCACCGATCCGCGTCTGCGCCTGGGCGGCGGTGTAGGTGGCCTTGATGGTCTCCTTCTTCGTCCGGAAGGCGTCGACCTTGGCCTGCAGCCGCTGGGCCGCGAGGGTGAGCTTCTCCTCCTCGCCCTGCAGCGTCCGGTGCTGCGTCTCCAGGTCGGTGACCTGCTGCTGCAGTGCGGCGCGCCGGGACAGCGCCTCGCGGGCGAGGTCCTCCCTGCCGAGCGCGAGCGCCTTGCGGCCCTGGTCCTCCAGTTTGGAGGACTGGCCCTGAAGCTGGTTCAGCTGCAGTTCGAGCCGCTTGCGGGAGGTCGCCACGTCGGCGACGCCACGGCGTACCTTCTGCAGGAGTTCCAGCTGCTTCTGGTACGAGTAATCGAGGGTTTCGCGCGGGTCCTCGGCCCGGTCAAGGGCCTTGTTGGCCTTCGCGCGGAAGATCATTCCCATACGCTTCATGACACCGCTCATGGGCTTCGCGCGCCCCCTTCTGACGGACTGAGCTCCGGCACTCCAACAGAACCCACAGTACGGGCCCTGTCTCTATTACCGCACTGTTCGGACCCGGATGTGCTCCTCCCCAAGGACGAGTGCCGCCGGTGGGCGATCCCGCCCAGGGAGTAGTGGATCCCCGGGGAAAGAGGCGGCATCGTCCGTTCTGCCCCCGTCGGGGCGCCTTTCAGGGCGCGGGCCGTTGCCGGATCGTTCCCGCCCGGTCCGTCGGCGCCCCGGTCGACCCCGTACCCTTGGGCTTTGTGTTCCGAAGCCGTTCCAAGGAAGAGAAGGCCCCCACCGGCAAGGTGACGGCGGACCTCTCCAAGCAGCCCCGCGACCCCCAGGCTCCCAAAGGTCGCCCCACCCCCAAGCGCAGCGATGCCCAGACGCAGCGCAGGCGTGCCTCGAGCGGCGCGCCGACCGATCGCAAGGAGGCCGTGAAGCGGCAGCGCGAAGCGCGCCGCGCGGACATGGCCCGCCAGCGTGAGGCACTCGCGTCGGGCGACGAGCGTTATCTGCCGGCCCGTGACAAGGGGCCCGTGCGGCGCTTCGTCCGCGACTTCGTGGACTCCCGCTTCTGCATCGCGGAGTACTTCCTTCCGCTCGCGGTGATCATCCTGATCCTCAGCGTGATCCAGGTCCAGAACATCCAGAACATCTCGCTGCTGCTCTGGCTCGGCGTGATCGTCCTGATCGTGATCGACTCCGTCGGTCTCGCGTTCCGGCTCAAGCGGCAGCTGGCCCAGCGCTTCCCTGACACCCCGAAGCGCGGAGCCGTCGCCTACGGCCTGATGCGCACCCTGCAGATGCGCCGGCTGCGGCTCCCGAAGCCGCAGGTCAAGCGGGGAGAGCGGCCCTGAGCGCTGAGCCCTCCGGCTTCACGGGCGCGTCCTCCCAGTGGCTGGCCGGGCTCGGCGGGCTACGCAACACGGTCCGCCAGGAGCTGGTCGCCCGGCAGCTGGACGAGCAGATAGCCGCGCGCTTCCCCGTGGGGCGGCGGCTGCGGGTGCTCGACGTCGGCATGGGCCAGGGCACGCAGGCCCTGCGCCTGGCGCGGGCCGGGCACACGGTGACGGGCCTGGAGTCGGACGGCGAGATGCTGGGGACCGCCCAGGAGGCACTGGCGGGCGAACCCGAGGGCATCCGGGAGCGCGTGCGCTTCATCGAGGGCGACGGCCGGGACACCGGGGTGCACTTCCTGCCCGGCAGCTTCGACGTGGTGCTCTGCCACGGCGTACTGATGTACGTCCCCGAGCCGGATCCCATGCTGGCCGGCCTGGCCCGGATGCTGGCGCCGGGCGGGCTGCTGTCGCTGCTCGTGCGGAACGCCGACGCGCTGGCCATGCGGCCCGGGACCGCGGGTGACTTCGGCGCGGCCCTCGCCGCGTTCGACACGGACACGTACCGGAACAGGCTGGGTCTCGACGTGCGGGCCGACCGGCTCGGCTCGCTGACGGCCACCCTCGCCGGCATCGCCGCCCCGCTGCACGCCTGGTACGGCGTACGGGTGTTCACGGACAACGTGGGCAACGAGGTCCCGCTGCCCGGCCCGGAGGAACTGGCCCGGGTGCTGGCCGTAGAGGACCGGGCCGGGCGGACGGACCCGTACCGCGGTGTGGCCGCGCTCCTGCACCTGTGCGGCGTACGCGGCTGAGCCGGCGCCACTGACCGTGCGTCCGATCGGCCCAGCAGCGCGGGCCCCCGGGGCGTGGCCGCGGCGATACTCCGGGCATGGACGCAACCCCCTCGCACGGCCGGCGCCGCGGCCCGGCCCGTCGCTCCTCGCCGTCCCTGGCCGCCGGTGTCTGCGTGCTCGCGCTGGCGTGTGGCTGCGCCGCCCCGCCCCCCTCCCCCTCCGGGGCCCCGGTGCGGCCGGACGCCGTGGCGCAGGGGACGGTCGACCTGGAGGAGCGGTACGAGTCCGTCATCGACGACGTACTGCCCACCGTCGTGCAGATCGCCACCGGGGACGCCCTGGGCTCCGGGGTCGTCTACGACGACAAGGGGCACATCGTCACGAACGCCCACGTGGTGGGTGATGCGAAGTCCTTCGACGTCACCGTCGTGACCGGTGAGAGGGCGCTCAAGGCCTCACTCGTCTCCTCCTACCCCGAGCAGGACCTGGCGGTCATCAGGCTGGACGACGTCCCGGAGGGGCTGAAGCCCGCGAAGTTCGGCACGGCCGGCGAGGTCCGGGTCGGGCAGATCGTGCTGGCGATGGGCTCGCCCCTCGGTCTGTCCAGCAGCGTCACGCAGGGCATCGTCTCGGCCGTGGGCCGGACCGTCAGCGAGAGCCGGGCGGGCGGCGGCACCGGCGCGACGCTCGCCGACATGGTGCAGACCTCGGCGGCGATCAATCCGGGCAACAGCGGCGGCGCCCTGGTCGACCTCGACAGCGAGGTGATCGGCATCCCCACCCTCGCGGCCACGGACCCGGAGCCCGGAGGCAGCGCCGCGCCCGGGATCGGCTTCGCCATCCCGGTGTCGACGGTGCGGACCGTCGCCGACCAGATCATCGAGAGCGGCAGGGTCACGGACTCGGGCCGGGCGGCACTGGACATCACGGGCCGCACGGTCGTCGACGACGACTACCGGCCGGCCGGTGTCGCCGTCGTCACCGCCCCCGAGGGCGGGGCGGCCGAGGAGGCCGGCCTGCGGGCCGGGGACGTCATCACGCGGCTGGGCGACACCCGCGTCACGACGATCACCTCGCTCTCGGAGGCCCTGGCCTCCCGCAGCCCCGGCCAGAAGGTGCGGGTCACGTACGTCCGGTCGGGCACGGACAGGACGGCGCAGGTCACGCTCGGCGAGATCTGACGCGGAGATCCGGCCGACCGGGCGGGCGCGGGGCCCGACCGCGGCGGCCCGCCCCCGCCCGCCCGGGAGGGCGGACAGGAGGACGGGTCGGAGGGCCTATTCGGCCTGGAGGCTCATCGGGCCGTAGATCTTCGTCGCGTCCTCGAACAGGGTCACCTGGTCGGCACCGCCCTCGAGGAGCTCCTTCCAGAACTCACCGATCCAGGACTCCGCGTCGCCCTGGGTCGTGAACTCCTCCGGCTGCAGCGCCGGCTCCGTCTCCGTACCGTCGGACTTCTCGAACCGCCACGTCCACGCCATGTCCGCCTCCTGGGTCACGTTGCTCCCCGAAGCCTAGTGGGTGCCCGGGCGCGCAGGGACGGCACGGACACGGGAGGATCGGGGCGTGGAACTGACTCTCCTCGGCACCGGAGCCCCCGACGGGCTGCCGCGGCCCGACTGCCCCTGCGCCGCCTGCGCGTCCGCCCGCGGTGCGCGGGTGCGCGCCGCGACCGCGCTCCTCG
>NZ_JBEXWB010000258.1:0-9345 GCF_040629645.1 Streptomyces sp. NPDC005899
GCACGGCTCCCAGGACCAGGAGACGGATCGCCGACATACCACCCCACCCTTGCCGTCAACTGCGGCCAGGGTAGACGGTCGTCGCGGGCACCGCGGCCGCCTGCTTCAGCGTGGCCAGCAGCGCGTCACGGCAGGTCGCCAGGTCCCCGCCGCCGCAGTACGTCCTCGCCAGCGGCCCGGCGACGGACTGGCCGAGGACCTGGCGCAGGTCCTTGTCGGCGAAGCCCCACCATCCGTACTGGAAGGCGGAGCCGCTGTGCGCCCCGCTCGGCCCGTGGCTGGCGGCCGGGGACTCGTCGGTGGCGAGGCTCGCGGTGAACGCCGCGTAGAGGTCGTCACCCAGCCCGGGGCGGAACTCCGCCTCGATGAGCCTCGGCCACCACGCGTCCATGATCCGTACCGCGTCCGCGTGCGTGTACGTGTGCGAGCCCGGACTCGTCTCCCTGCGCTGCGCGCCGGCCGCCCGCCAGGAGTCCAGCTGCTGGACCACCGCGTTCAGCTGCGGGTCGGTGACCGGGCGGGAGCGGATCACCTTCAGGAGTTCCGGCAGCAGCTGCTCACCCCGCAGATCGGTCACGGCGGC
This sequence comes from Streptomyces sp. NPDC005899, assembly GCF_040629645.1. Taxonomy (NCBI): domain Bacteria; kingdom Bacillati; phylum Actinomycetota; class Actinomycetes; order Kitasatosporales; family Streptomycetaceae; genus Streptomyces; species Streptomyces sp. NPDC005899. The sequence goes on from NZ_JBEXWB010000258.1 coordinate 584, forward strand.
CTCCGCCATGGCGCGGGTGAGGGAGGCGCGGGTCACCCCGCCGTCCTCGACGAGCGCGGCCACCCGGTCGTCGAGCAGGTCGCCCCGGTGCACCGATCCGAAGCCGAAGGCGGCGGACGCGTAGTCCTTCGCCTGCCGGTTGTTCCAGGAGATGTAGTAGTCCTGCCCGCTGGAACGGGGGTGCTCCGCGAACGGGGTGTAGTCGGTGGTGTTGGCGGCCGGGTCGAAGCCCCGCCACTCGTACGCCTTCTCGGCCCTGACGGGCAGCGCGGGATCGACTCCGGCCGCGCGCACCGGGTTCATGCCGCTGTTGTAGAAGGCCGTGGTGCGCGAGTCCGCGTAGAACCAGTTGAAGGCGTAGTCGATGTGGCTCGCCGCCTGCTGGAAGGAGGCGGCGTCCGTCACGTACGCGGGGTCGTTGAGCAGCTGGAAGCCGATGATCGAGTCGGCCTCGTGCCGGTAGGTGGTGCGCAGCGAGGTGTACGCGACGGGCTTGCCGCCGATCGTGGCGCGGTGGGTGACGATGCCGTAGTCCGTGCGCCACACCCTCATCCGGTAGGAGCCCTTGGCGGTGGAGTCGGCGACGCTGGGCTTCCAGGCGTTGACGCGCTCCAGCTTCTCCATGGGCGTGCAGGCGCCGTCCCGGAGGTAGTGCGCGGAGTCCTTGGTAGGAGCGGAGCCACCGGGTTCGCAGAGCTCGACGGCGTACGTGTCGGTGATGTCCTGGGCCGCCGAGGTGGCGCTCCAGGCGTAGTCCTGCCCCCGGCCCATCTGCACGTACATGCCGACCCCGGCGAAGGAGACGCCGCGTGCGCTGATGCCGGGGCCCTGGACCTCCTGGAGCATCATCAGCTGCGGGGCGAAGTAGCCCGTCTGCGGGCCCATGACGGCGACCGGGTTGCCGCTCGCCGTGTGCGCGCCGGAGACCAGGAGGGCGTTGGACATGCCTCGCCGCTGGGCTCCCTCCCCGGATCCGGGCAGCGATCCCTCCGGGATCACCCCGTCGTCGTACATGCCCTGGGCGGGTGCGAGGCGGGTGGGTGCGTCGACCGGGTCCTTGCGGTCCGTGCCCGCCGCCCCGGTGCGGTCGTGGATCAGGGGTTCCGGGGTGACGGTGCCCGGGTCGGGGAGGGCGGTGCCGCGGGCCTGGCCGGGCTTGCCCGCGTAGGGGAAGGACGTGCCGTCGTGGACGGTGAGGACGGCCTCGGGGTCGTTGCGCTGGCGGAAGGACTCCCACACGCGGGTGCCCTCCTGGACCCCGTACTTCTGCTGGGCGGCGAGGAGCGACAGCGCGGCCTGCACCTCACCGCCGCCTCCGCCGCCGAACTGCCCGCCGACGACGGAGGCGATCGAGATGAGGTCGGTCAGCTTGAACGGCTGGATCTCGCCCACGTTGGTGATGGAGTCGATCTTGCCCGTGAGGACGTACTCGCCGGGGAAGTACCGGCCCTTCTTCGCCTTGTCGCGGTAGGCGTTGATGCCGTCGACGTACGCCTGGGCGTCGGCCATCGCCTGCTCGCCGAGCGCCCCCTCGGTGGTCCTGATCCGTTCGACCTGCGCCTGGAGATCGGCCTCGGTGTACGGGGCCTGGGGCCAGAACTGCTGCTCCAGGCCCTGGTTGGCGAGGGCTCCGCCGGCGAACGGGGTGAGTTCGCCGCGCCCGATGTGCCGGAAGAGGTCCATCAGCCAGAGCCGGTCCTGTCCGGCCGCGAACCCGGCGCCGAACTCGGTGCCGTACCGGGTGGTGCCCTTGATGTGCGGGACGCCGCTCTTCCTGTCGCGGGTGATGGTGACGTCCTCGCGCGGCGAGGTCACGGACTCGACCTGGTCCGCGGGGACCCCGAACGAGGCGTCGCCGAAGAAGTCGTTCAGCTTCTGGTCGGTGAGGGTGGTGTGCCCGGCCACCAGGCCGTTGTAGCGGTCGAGCTGGTCGTCGCTGTGGGCGGGGTGGGTGCCGAACGCCTTGTTGCCGAGGATCTCGACGAGGGTGGCGTTGCCGTTCTCGCCGGGGGGCAGGATGTCGGCGCACCTGGCCTGGCAGAAGTCGGTGACGGCGGCGGGCTCCGGCTGCGCCGCCCCGGCCGCGGGGGCCGTGGCGGCGAGCAGGGAGGCGCCGAGGGCGAGGACGGCCGCCACTGCGGCGGCCGAGAGCGTGCGGGTGCGTGGGGGCATGCGTGCTCCTCCGGTGAGGCCGATGCGCCGGAGGTTACCGGCGGTACACCCCACCGGTAAGATGAACGTCAGTCACTTTTTCCGGATCGCCGCGCCGTGGCCACGTGCGGCCGGCCCCCGCGCACACCGCCTCCGCGACCTCTTCACGGAAGTTGTCCCACTCCGTGGACATCATCACCTTTCGATGGAGCCGAATCGGGCAGGCGTACGTCCATCCCTTGACGCCGAAGCACGAGCGACGGAGGTGGCGGTGCCATGGCCGGTTTCCGGAGTCTTGCGAGACAGGTACGCGATCCCAGGGGCGATCTCGCCCTGCGGCGGTACTCGCTGCGCAAATGCCTGGAACGCTTCGCCCCCTATGGCCATCGGGCCACCTGGGACCATCTGTGCGCCCGGCACGGTATCGGACCGGAGGACCGGGCCCCCGACCCCGCGCGCCTGGTCGGCGCCCTGGAGGAGCTGGAGGAGGCGCGGGCCGTCTGGCTCGCGTACGAATCGGGGTTCGCCGAGCGGCGGCGCCGGGAGAAGCACGGCGGGCTGCGCCGTCCGGCTTCGTTCGACGACTGGCACAGGCAAACGTGGGGCGGCAACGGGGTCGCCCTGTGCGACGACCCGGGCACCCACCCGACGGCTCCCCTCGCCGAGGTGCTGCGCCGGCTGATCGCCGCGCTGGGGACGGAGCCCCGTGCCACCTGCCCGGTCTGCTCGGCCACCGGGATCGCCTGGCGCCACGACCTCGGCCGCGAACCCTCGTCCGGCCCCGTCTGCACCGGGTGCGGCATCGCGGTCCCCCGGCCGGTCCTGACGGCGGGGGCCCTGGCGAAGGCGAGGACGACCCGGACACAGGACCTGGCGTCGGCGGCCTGAGCGCCGGGACCGGGACGCGGCTTCGCCGGCCCACCCCGGGCGCCGGCGCCCGGGCACCCGCCGCGGGCGTCCGGCCCCGCCGCGGGCGGGGGCGGCGCGCGGGCACATCCGGGCCCCCGGCATGCGCGCCCGGCGTACGCCGTCGGCCCACACCCGCGCCCCGGCATCGGCCGCAGGCGTCCGCCGCGTCCTTGCGTACCCGGCCCGCGTACCCGGTGGCGCGAACCCGCTGGCGCGTACCCGGCGGCCGGGACACCGGGACCGGCCCGCAGGGCCCTGCGGTGCTCAGGGGCGGTCCGGCTCCCGCCGCTCGGGCATCAGACGCGAACCGGCCATGCGGTCGCCGGAGATGTCGTCGGGGTTGGACAGCACGCAGGTCTCCAGCGAGAGGCAGCCGCAGCCGATGCAGTCCGTGAGGTGGTCCCGCAGCCGCCCCAGCTGCTGGATCCGCTCGTCCAGCTCCGAGCGCCACACGCGGGAGAGGCGCGCCCAGTCCTCGCGGTTCGGTGTGCGTTCCTCCGGCAGCTCGGCGAGCGCCGTGCGGATCGTGGCCAGCGGGATGCCCACCCGCTGGGCCGCCCGCACGAACGCGACCCGGCGCAGGGCGTCCCTGGTGTAACGGCGCTGGTTGCCACTGGTGCGGCGGCTGGTGATCAGCCCCTTGGCCTCGTAGAAGTGCAGGGCCGAGACGGCGGCTCCGCTGCGCGCGGCGAGCTGGCCGACGGTGAGCTCGTGAAGTGTCTGCGGGATCTTGGGCACTCGGCCCACCCTAGTGATCCCTCCCGCCCCCGCGCAGCGGGCCGCGGGTACCTCCTCGCGCCCCGCCCGGACCCGGAGGCGAGGACGGCCGGCACCCGGCGGCGGGCGCCTCGTCCCGGGACACGGAAGACGCGTGCCCGCGACCCGGACGGCGCACACCGGCACCCGGACGGCGCGGGGTCCCGTGATCCGGGCCCACGGACGGCCGTTGACAGGAGCGCACGGCCCCAGCATGCTGAGCAAGCGCTTAGACACTACTCGGCGACGACGGCGGACAGCCGGAAGGCAGGAACCAGGAACATGGCAGAGCCGAAGATCTTCACCTCCGCCCAGGAGCTGCGGGACGGGGTGGGCCTGCAACTCGGCCCCAGCGACTGGCTGGAGATCGAGCAGAAGCGGATCGACCAGTTCGCCGAGGCCACCGGCGACCACCAGTGGATCCACGTGGACCCGGAACGCGCCGCGGCCGGCCCCTTCGGTACGACGATCGCGCACGGCTACCTGACGCTCTCGCTGCTGCCCGTGCTCGTCCCCCAGATCCTGCGGGTGGAGGGCGCGACGATGGGCGTCAACTACGGGACCAACAAGGTGCGCTTCCCCGCGCCCGTCCCGGTCGGCTCCCGGGTGCGCGCCACGGCCGTGCTCAAGGACGTCGAGGAGGCGGGCGGCGGGGTCCAGGTGACCGCGCTCGTGACGGTCGAGCGCGAGGGCGGCGACAAGCCGGTCTGTGTCGCCGAGTCGGTGTCGCGCTACTACTTCTGACCGCGTCCGCGCCCGGGTACGGCTACGGCTGCGAAGGCCCGACGGACGGCTCGCACCCGCCCGGGTGCGCGCCGCCGGGCGCCCGGGGGCCCACCGGACGGATGCGGCCCCCCGGGCTTCCGGCGGCGTGGGCCCGGTCTACTTCTGGGCGCCCACCATGCGCAGGACGAGGTCGGCGTAGAGGTCCCCGACCTCGCCCGGCGTACGGCTCCCCTGCGCGTTGAACCAGCGCGCCACGTCGATGCAGAGCGACAGCACCGCCAGCGTGGTACCGGGCACGTCGGGGACGTCGAACTCCCCCGCCGCCACGCCCTCGCTGATGATCCGGCGCACCACCGCGTCGCTCTTCCTGCGCAGCGCCACGATCTCGGCGCGGTGCTCCTCGCCGAGGGCCTCGAGCTCGTACTGCACCACGCGTGCGGTGGTGTGCCGCTCCGCGTGCCACCGGACGAAGGACCGGACGGCGCCGGCGAGCCGGTCGGCGGCCGTGCCGCCGTCGCCGGCGGCCGTCTCCAGGAGGAGCAGGGCCCGGTCGTGCCCGATCCTGCTGATCCGGTGGAGCAGCTCTTCCTTGGTCTTGTAGTGGATGTAGAGCGCCGCCGGGCTCATTCCGGCCCGGCCGGCGATGTCCCGGGTGGTGGTCGCGTGGTAGCCGCGCTCGGCGAACGCCTCCACGGCGGCGACCAGCAGTCGCCGGGCCGCCTCGGGCGTGACCTCACTCCACGGCGTGTTCTCGCCGTCGGTCTCCTCCGCCGTGCTCATGCTCACGTGCCCCTCTCCCTCGCAGGACGAACACCATACCGCGAACCTGAGCAAGCGCTTAGGGCCCTCTCGCGGGCGGGGCGGCCGGAGCGCGGGGTCGTCAGAGCTTCTGGAAGGGGTCGTGCTCGGCGAGGATCTTCTCCAGCCGCGCCTGGTCGACGCGGCTGACGATCTGCCCCGCCTCCTGACGGTCCCTGATGACCTTGGCCAGAGTGAAGCACGATGTGACGAGGTAGAGGACGCCGACGGCGAGGAAGGCACGCACCCAGGCGTCGGCGTCCAGGAAGAAGATGCCGAGGGCCACCGCGCCCGCCGCCACCCCGAAGGAGAGGACGGCCTGGCCGTAGAAGGCGGCGGTGTTCTGCTGCTTGACCGATGTTGTCTCACTCATGCCGCACAGCATGGGGCGCGGCAACTCGTCCGGGCATCCGTCGGCGTACTCAGCCGGTACTCATCACGCGGGCGCCCCCGGTGGCCGTGCCGCCCGGCGCACAGCCACCCCGGACCTGTGCGAGCCTCCCACCGGCAGGCCGTGCCGCTGCCGGTCCGGCGGCGGGGCAGGCCGCCGGCGGACGCGGGGGCGGGCGCGGGCCGCCGCCCGTGCTCAGAAGGCGGAGACCCCGGTCAGCGCACGGCCGATGATCAGCTTCTGGATCTGACTGGTGCCCTCGTACAGGGTCATCACGCGGGCGTCCCTGACGAGCTTGCCCACGGGGTACTCGTCGATGTAGCCGTACCCACCGAACACCTGGAGGGCGTTGTTGGCGGCGCGGACGGCGGCCTCGGAGGCGAAGAGCTTCGCGGTGGAGGCGGCGGTGGCGAAGTCCCGGCCGCGGTCGACGAGGTCGGCGACACGCCAGGTCAACATGCGCGCGGCGTCCACGTCCACGGAGATGTCGCTGATCAGCTCCTGGACGAGCTGGTAGCTCGCTATGGACTTGCCGAACTGCTCCCGCTCCCCCGCGTACCGCACGGCGGCGTCCAGCGCGGCCTGCGCGATGCCGACGCAGCCGGCCGCGACGGACATGCGCCCCTTGGCCAGGGCCGACATGGCGACGGAGAAGCCCTTGCCCTCGGGCCCCATGAGCGCGGAGGCGGGGACGCGGACGTCCTCCAGCACCAGTTCGGCCGTGGCCTGGCCCCGCAGGCCGAGCTTGCCGTGGACGGTCCGCCGGGTCAGCCCCGGGGCGTCGGCCGGCACCAGGAACGCGGAGACGCCCCGGTGGCCGGGGGCGTCGCCGGTGCGGGCGAACAGCAGGACGACATCGGCCCAGGTGCCGTTGGTGATGAACATCTTGGAGCCGTTGATGACGTAGTCACCGCCGTCCCGCACGGCCCTGGTGCTCAGGTTCCCCGCGTCGGAGCCGGTGCCCGGTTCGGTGAGGCCGAAGCAGCCGACGGCCTCGCCCGCGGTGAGCCCCGGCAGCCACCGCCGCTTCTGCTCCTCGCTGCCCCAGGAGGCGATGGTCTTGGCGACGAGGCCGAGCGAGACGGACACGATGCCGCGCACCGAGGAGTCGCCCCGCCCGAGCTCCTCGGTCACCAGGCAGTACGCCAGGTGGTCCCCGCCCGAGCCGCCGTACTCCTCGGGGATCGTGAGCCCGAGGAAGCCGAGGGCACCCAGCTTCTTCACAATCGACTTGTCGACACTCTCGGCCCGGTCCCACGCGACGACGTGCGGGGTGATCTCCCGTGCGACGAAGTCCTCGGCAAGCTCCCGGACGGCTTCCTGCTCCTCGCTCAGCTCCAGGTTCATCCCTGCGACACCCCACTTTAAATTAGCACTGCTAGTTTAATCTGTGCAGGCCCTACTATGTGCCGCATGGCCCGACCGCGCAAGCCCCTCCTCAGCAGAGACCGCATCGTCGAGGCGGCGGGCGCACTCGTGGACACCGAGGGACTCGACTCCGTCTCGACCCGCCGCCTCGCCGCGGTGCTCGGAGTCAGCGGGCCCTCGCTCTACAACCACTTCCGGAACAAGGACGAGATCCTCGACGCCGTCGCCGACGCGGTCTCCGCGCAGGTCGACCTGTCGATGTTCGAGGCGTCCGATCCGAGGGACTGGCCCGCCGCGCTGCACGACTGGGCCGTCTCCTACCGGGCCGCGCTCGCCGCGCACCCCCACATCGTCCCCGTGCTGGCCCAGGGGCCCGGCCGCCGCCCGGCCGGCCTGCGGGTCGCCGACGCCGTCTTCGGTGCCATGGTGAGCGCCGGCTGGCCGCCCGCCCAGGCGACGTACATCGGCGCGCTGATGCGGTACTTCATCACCGGCTCCGCGCTCGGCTCCTTCGCCCGCGGCTTCGTGGACGACGAGACGGCGTACGACCCCGCCGACTACCCCCACCTCGGCCAGGCCCACCTGCTGGCCGACCGCCGCCAGCAGGTGGACGAGGGCGCCTTCGAGACCGGGCTGCGCGCCCTCCTGGACGGGCTCGTGCTCCAGTACGAACGCACCGTCGCCGGCGGCACCGTCCCCGATCCCCGGACCCGCGACGATTGACGGTCCCCGGCAATTCGTTGGGTGCCGGGCCGTGACGGCTCTACGGTCGTGACCATGACGACGACACCGACCTCCCCGGCGACCGCCTCCCCGGTCCGCGACTGGCGCGCCCCTGCCGCCGCCTGCACCACGGTGCTCCTGTGGGCCTCCGCCTTCGTCTCCATCCGCAGCGCGGGCGAGGCCTACTCCCCCGGGGCGCTGGCCCTGGGCCGGCTGCTGGCCGGCACGCTGACGCTCGGGGTGATCCTGCTGGTGCGCCGGGAGGGACTGCCCGCCCGGGGCGCGTGGCCGGGCGTCATCGGCTCCGGGCTGCTCTGGTTCGGCCTCTACATGGTGGTGCTGAACTGGGGCGAGCAGCAGGTCGACGCGGGTACGGCCGCCATGATCGTGAACGTGGGGCCCATCCTGATGGCCCTGCTCGGCGCCCGCCTGCTCGGAGAAGGCCTGCCACGCCGGCTGCTGGCGGGCATGGGCGTCTCGTTCGCGGGCGCCGTCGTCGTCGGCCTCTCGATGTCCGGGCACGGGAGTTCGTCCGTGCTGGGCGTGCTGCTCTGCCTGCTGGCCGCGGTCTCGTACGCGGGCGGTGTGGTCATCCAGAAGCCCGCCCTGCGCCACGGTTCACCGCTGCAGATCACCACCTTCGGTTGCCTGATAGGTACGGTCGCCTGCCTGCCGTTCACCGGGGTGCTGGTCTCCGAGGCGGCCGACGCCCCGGCCTCCGCGACGCTGAACATGGTCTATCTCGGCGTCTTCCCGACCGCGCTGGCCTTCACCACCTGGGCGTACGCCCTGGCCCGCACCACCGCGGGCAGGATGGGCGCGACGACGTACGCGGTGCCCGCGCTGGTGGTCCTCATGTCGTGGCTGCTGCTCGACGAGGTCCCCGCGCTGCTCACGGTCGGCGGCGGGCTGCTGTGCCTCGCCGGTGTGGCGGTCTCCC
>NZ_JBEXWB010000259.1:0-9299 GCF_040629645.1 Streptomyces sp. NPDC005899
GCGGCCGGCGCTACTGCGACGAGGACATCTTCCTGTCGTCCCGGCTGCGCGGGACCTTCGACATCGCGCTCTGCCACCCCCGGGACGCGGCGGCACTCATGGACGGCTTCGACGCGGTCCTCGTACGCAACAGCGGCCCGGTCCTGCACTACCAGGAGGCGTACGACGCCTTCCGGGCCCGGGCGCTAAGGACGGGCGCCCGCGTACACAACACGCTCGACGGCCTCGGGGACATGGCGGGCAAGCAGTACCTGGTCGACCTCAGCCGCGCCGGCTTCCCGGTGATCCCGACCGTGGACCGCGCGGCCGACCTGGGGCTCCTGCCGCCGTCGGCCGGATACGTGGTCAAGCCCAAGCTGGGCGCGGACTCGGTGGGCCTGCGTTTCACCGACGAGCCCGAACTGCCGCGGGACTCCGACGGCACGCTGCTCGTCCAGCCCCGTATCGACTTCCGCTACGAGGTCTCGTTCTACTTCGTCGACCACGACTTCCAATACGCCCTGCACGCACCGCACCCGGAGAGGCGCTGGGTCCTGGAACCGTACGGGCCGAGTGCCGGGGACCTGGAGTTCGCGCGCGGCTTCGTCGAGTGGAACACTCTGACGCACGGTGTCCAGCGGGTCGACGCCTGCCGGACCCAGGACGGCGAGCTGCTGCTCGTCGAGCTGGAGGACCTCAATCCGTACCTGTCGCTCGACCGGGTACCCGAAGCCGCCCGCGAGGCGTTCGTCGCCCGGCTGGCCGCGTCCGTGAGGGAGTTGCTGGCCTGACCCGTCCGGGCGCACCCGCATGCGCCCTGCCGGGGCCGGTGTGAGGGTGCAGGGGTGACCACTGCCAGCGAGACCGCACCCGCCCCGCAGGGTGCCACCGCGCCACCCGTGCTCGACCCCCGCCGCCGCAACATCGTCTTCGCGACGATCGTGCTCGGCATCCTGCTGGCGGCACTGGACCAGACGATCGTGGGGACGGCGCTGCCCACCATCGTCTCGGACCTCGGCGGCGCGGAACACATGTCGTGGGTCGTCACGGCCTACCTGCTGGCGGAGACGGTGGCGACGGTCCTGGTCGGGAAGTTCGGCGACCTGTTCGGCCGGAAACTGATCTTCCAGATCTCGGCGATCGTCTTCATCACCGGCTCGTTCCTCTGCGGTCTCGCCTCGAACATGCTGCTGCTCATCATCTGGCGGGGCGTGCAGGGTGTCGGGGCGGGCGGCCTCATGGTCACCTCGATGGCGCTGATCGCCGACGTGATCCCGCTGCGCGACCGGGGCAAGTACCAGGGTGCGATCGGCGCGGTCTTCGGTGTGGCCACCGTGGTCGGCCCACTGCTGGGCGGGCTGTTCACCGACCACCTGACCTGGCGCTGGGCCTTCTACGTCAATGTGCCGATCGCGATCGTGGTCGTCATCGCGGCGGCCCGCACGATTCCCTCCGTCCGGGCGGCGGGGAGGCCCGTCATCGACTACCTGGGCATCGCGCTGGTCGCGGCGGGCGCCGGCGCGCTGATCCTGGCCACGAGCTGGGGCGGCAACGAATACGCCTGGGGGTCGCCGGTCGTCATCGGCCTGTTCGCCGGTGGCCTCGCCGCGCTGGCACTGTTCTGCGTGGTGGAGGTGCGGGCGAAGGAACCCATGCTTCCGATGCGCCTGTTCCGCAACCCGGTGTTCGCGGTCTGCTCCGTCCTCAGCTTCGTCGTGGGCTTCGCGATGCTCGGCGCGATGATCTACCTGCCCACGTACCTGCAGTACGTGGACGGCGACTCGGCCACCGTCTCGGGGGTGCGCACCCTGCCGCTGGTCATCGGTCTGCTGGCCGCCTCGATCTTCAGCGGCAACGTGGTGAGCAGGACGGGTCACTACCGCGTCTTCCCGATGGTCGGATCGCTCGTGATGGCCGCCGGGCTCTACCTCCTGTCCCGGATGGGCCCGGACAGCGGGGTCTGGCGGGAGTCGCTGTACATGCTGGTGCTGGGCGTCGGCATCGGCCTGTCGATGCAGGTCCTGACGATCGCCGTGCAGAACACGGTCGACTACGCGGACCTGGGCACCGCCACGTCCGGAGTGACGTTCTTCCGGACGCTCGGCAGCTCGTTCGGCACGGCGGTGTTCGGCACGATCTACGCCAACACGCTCCGCACCGAACTGACGCAGGGCATCGAGCGGGCGGCCCGGGCGGGCGGCGACCCCGCGACCCTCGCCCGGGTCGCGGAGAGCCCGCAGGCCGTGCACTCCCTGCCCGCCGCGCAGACCGCGCCTCTGGCCCAGGCCTACGCGGACACGCTGCACACGGTGTTCCTGTGGACGGTGCCGGTGGCCCTGCTGGGTTTCGCCGTCTCCCTCTTCCTCAAACAGGTCGAACTCCGAGACAGCGCCCGGGCCGGCTCGACCGACATGGGCGAGGGCTTCGCCCAGCCCGGCGCCGGCGACTCGGCCAAGCTGCTCGAAGCACGCCTGGCCAGGGTGCTGCACGGCGCCCGCTCCGACACGGCCCGGCGGATCGTCGCCGGGTCCGACACACGGCTGGACATGGCCGGCGCCTGGGCGGTGATGCAGGTCGACCTGTTCACCCGGATGGTCGGCCACGCCGGACTCAATCTGATCGCCGCGCGCCACCGTGTTCCGCCGGAGGTGCTCGTGCCCGTCTTCGACCGGATGATCGAGGAGGGCTACCTCACCGGTGACGCCCGTCTCTTCGCCCACACGGCGGCGGGACGGCGCGAGGCGGCGACGATCACCTCCGCGTGGAGCCACTGGCTCGACGAACGCCTCGCCGAGGACGGCGCCCGGCCCGGCGACCGGCAGCTGCGGGCCGCCGTGGACGTCATCGCCAAGAGGCTCCTCGCGGAGGACCTGGCAGACGAGCTGGCCCCGGCGCCCCGGGAGAAGGCCGCCGTACGGGGGTCGTCGCCGCACCCGTGACCCGGCGCTCCCGTCCGGGCGGACGGCGGGGCCGGTGAGGCCGGGGCTGCGCCCGTGGAGCGGGAACGGTGAGCCGCGCACGGCCTCAGTCGACGAACACCGCTTCCGCGTAGACCCAGGCACCCTCGTGGCGCGCGAAACGGCTCTGCTCGTGCAGCGCGTCGGGGCGGCCGTCGTCGGTGTAGTGCGCGCGGAAGGTGACCGTGCCGGTGGTGTGGAACGCGCTCCCCTCGGTGGTGTCCAGGATCTCCAGGCGCACCCAGCGCATCGCGGGGTCGAAGTCGACGGACGGCGGCCTGGCCGCGGGGTGCCAGGTGCGCAGCAGGTAGGACGCGTCCCGGACGACGAAGGCGGAGTACCGGGAACGCATCAGCGCCTCGCACGTCGGGGCGGCGGCACCGGCGTGGAACCGGCCGCAGCACTCCCCGTAGGCGGCCGGGAGCCCGCACGGGCAGGGCGAGGCCGGGGTGGTCCGCGGCGGGTTCGTGGCCGGCCGGTGCGGGCGTGAGGTGCGTCGTGACATGTCTCCATTGTGACCCGGGGCCCGGATCGCCCGGCGGGCCGGGGAGCACCGCCGGTGGCACTCACCCGGTACGGCGGTGGACACGGTGCCGGCGGCCCGGCCGGCCGGTGCGGTGTGGCGGCCGGGGCGGTCACCCCCGCACTCTCCGCCGGCGCTCCGCGCGGTCGCGCGCGGTCACGTGGTCCAGGACCACGGACCGAGCCGAACGCGCGGGTGGCACAACGGGGTTGACACCGGGATCGGACCCGGGTCAGAGTCCCGGCGATGGAGATCACCGGACTCACCCCCGCCGAGCGCCGCGTGTGGGAGGCGTTCCCGCGCGGCACGCTCGTCGACTTCCGCACCGGGGCCGCGGACGAGGACGATCCGGAGGCCGGAGCGGGCTGGGGAGCCGGACGCACCGTGCGCGCCGAGGTGCTGCGGGCGCTGCTGCTCGGCGGACGGCAGGACGAGGGGGAGATTCCGGCGCTGCGCCTGATGGGCGCGCGGATCTCCGGCGCTCTGCGGCTGCGGTACGCGGTCGCCGAGTGCGCGGTGCTGCTGGCGGGCTGCCACTTCGACGAGGCTCCGAATCTGTACGGATCCCAGGTGCGGCAGCTGAACCTGAGCGGCTCCGTGCTGCCGGGGCTGGAGGCCGCGACCCTGGGCGTCGAGGGGGTGCTGCGTCTCACGGACTGCCGGATCGCCGGTCCCGTGCGGCTGGGGGGCGCCCGGATCAGCCGTGCGCTGTTCTTCGACCGGGCCAGGATCGGGGTGGACGCGGACGGTTCGACGGCGCCCCGCTCCGACGAGGGCCCCGTACTCCAGCTGAGCCAGTTGTCCACCGGGGACGACCTGTGGTGGCCCCGGCTGCTCGTGCACGGTGAGGTGAACCTCAGCGGCGCCCAGGTCACCGGCCAGATCATGCTGGAGGACGCGGAACTGCTGCACCACGGCGCGACGGCCTTCCAGGGTCGGGCAGGAGAAGGCGTACGCCCCGCAGGGCTGGTACCAGTGGCTGTCCTACGTGCTGATCGTGACCGGGTGGCTGCTCGCGACCACCATCGCCGCGGGGATCACCCGGTCGGTCAACCGGCAGTGACGCGGCGGCGGCGGTCAGGGCTTGCGGGCCACGCCCGCGTATCCGGGGATCGGATCGTCGCCCGGTACCTCGATGACCTCACCGAGCTCGGGCCGCCAGTCCGCGGAGAGGGAGACGCCCGGCTCGACGATCTCCAGCCCGTGGAAGAAGGCGGTCAGCTCCGCGCGCGAGCGGGGCCGCAGCGTCATCCCCCGCGCCTCGTACATGGCCCGGGCCTTCGCCGCCCCCTCGGGGTCGAAGTCGCCCGTGGTGTGCGAGAGCACGAGGTAGCTCCCGGAGGGGAGCTGCGCCACGAGCCGGTCGACGAGTTCGGCCGCACCGTCCTCGTCGTCGATGAAGTGCAGCAGGGCGAGCAGGGACAGGGCGACGGGCCTGCCGAAGTCGAGGACCTTGCCGGCCGCCTCGAGGATGGTCTCGGGCCGGCGGGCGTCGGCCTGGATGTACTCGGTCGCCCCCTCGGGGGTGGAGCGCAGCAGGGCGGCGGCGTGTGCGAGCACGATGGGGTCGTTGTCGCAGTAGACGATCCGCGCGTCCGGGGCCGCCTGCTGGGCTATCTGGTGCAGGTTGGGCTCGGTGGGGATGCCCGAGCCGATGTCGAGGAACTGCCGCACGCCGTTCTCGGCGAGCCAGCGGGTCGCCCGGTGCATGAAGGCCCGGTTGACCCGGGCCATGTCACGGCCGCGGGAGTCGAGGGCGAGCAGTTGCCGGGCCATCTGCTCGTCGATCGGGTAGTTGTCCTTGCCGCCGAGGAACCAGTCGTACATCCGCGCGGGATGCGGCCTGCTGGTGTCGATCTCGACGGCGTGGTGTTCCTGCCCGGTCATGACGCGCTCCGTTGGTCGGCGGACTCGGCGAGGGATCCAACCGGTAGGGGGTGGCTGGATGTCAGGTGAGGAGGAAGTCGGCCTGGCCGGCCTTGGCGCCCTGGATGAACGCGGCTATCTCGCCGTGGGAGTAGATGAGGGCGGGCCCGTCCGGGTCCGCGGACTGACGGACCGCCACCCTGCCGTCGGCCAGCTTCATGGCCTCGACGCAGTTCCCGCCGTTACCACCGCTCCACGGCTTGTACCAGCCTTCGGTGCCGAGATCGGCGGCCGGCATGCCGTTGTATATGTGGTTCATCACAGCTCCTTGCGGAAGTCCCTGAGGATTTCCTTCGTGCGTTGTGCAGTTGCGGCCTGAGCCGCCATGCGGTCCATGACCTCGAGGTAGGAGGCCACCTCGGGGCGCGCGTCGAAGTAGACGGCGCCGGTCAGGTACTCGCTGTAGACCATGTCGGGCAGTTCCGGGACGGCGAAGCGGAAGAGGACGAACGGGCCGTAGGTGCCCGGGTGGTGGCCGGTGGAGAACTCCGCGATCTGCAACGTCACGTGCGGCAGGGCGGTCGCCTCCAGGAGGCGGTCGATCTGGGCCCGCATGACGTCGGGGCTGCCGACGGGACGGCGCAGGACCGTCTCGTCCATGACCACCCACAGCTTCGGCGCGTCCGGCTTGGTCAGGAGCGACTGCCGCCGCATCCGGAGCGCCACGTGGCGCTCGATGTCCTCGGGCCTGGTCTGGCCGACCGCCCCGGTGCGCAGCACGGAGCGGGCGTAGTCCTCGGTCTGGAGCAGGCCGGGGACGAAGTGCGGCTCGTACATGCGCAGGAGGCTCGCGGCGCCCTCCAGGCTGACGTACATGCTGAACCAGTCGGGCAGCACGTCGTGGAAGCGCTGCCACCAGCCCGGCTTGTTCGCCTCCTCGGCGAGTTCGACGAAGGCCTCGGCCTCGTCGTCCGCGATGC
Source organism: Streptomyces sp. NPDC005899 (assembly GCF_040629645.1). Taxonomy (NCBI): domain Bacteria; kingdom Bacillati; phylum Actinomycetota; class Actinomycetes; order Kitasatosporales; family Streptomycetaceae; genus Streptomyces; species Streptomyces sp. NPDC005899. Next base: position 6,306 of record NZ_JBEXWB010000259.1, read on the forward strand.
CGTAGGCCTTCAGGAGGAGCTGGACATAGGGGATCTTGAGCCCGACCTCGGCGGTCTCCATCCTGCGTATCGTCCCCGGGGCGACACGGAGGACTTTGGCGGCCTGGTCGCGGCCCATGCCGACGCGCTCCCGCAGATCCTGCAGACGCTTGCCGAGGACGACCTGACCCACGGTCGGGGCGGACCGCGGTTCGCTCACTTCAGACCTCCCGATGCGCTGTTGCGAGCAGTGTGCCATGTGCGTCGCCCCAAGGACACAGCCACTCTGGATATTTCAGAGTGCCTCTTGCCAAGTGGGCGCGTCAGGTGGAGAGTTGGTACGTGAACCAGTTCACGTTCTCGTACCCGCTCCATCTCGGCCCCCGGTGCGTCACGTGACACAGCCCCCACTGTGAGGATTCGGTCGTGGCACCTGGCAGTGCGCTCATCTCCCGGCTCGCGGATCTCAGCCCCGGGACGGAGGCGCTCCGTTACTGCTTCGCGCTGCCGGCGCAGCCCGAGTCGGTGGCCGGTGCCCGGCAGCTGACGCGGGCACGGCTGGCCCAGTGGCGGCTCGGCGGTGACACGCACGACGCGGCGGTCCTGATCGTCTCCGAGCTCGTCACCAACGCGGTGGTGCACACCGGGAGCACCCGGGTGCTGTGCGAACTCCGCTGCGACGGCGGGCGCCTGCGCGTCTCCGTGCAGGACCAGGGGCACCAGCCGGGCGGGCCCCGGCTGTCGCGCACGGCCGACGACGAACACGGGCGCGGGCTGCTGCTCGTCGACTCCATGAGCTCCGCCTGGGGGTCCCACGACGCCGGGGACTCCTCGGGACGCATCGTGTGGGCGGAGCTGCCGTTCGGCGGGGAGCGGGCGTGCTGAGGAACGCCCTGTCCCAGATGTTCGGCACCCGCCGTGGCCGGCCCGGCGAGGACACGGCCGGCCGGGGGCGGGTCCGGCTGCCCCTGCCGGCCGCGCTGTCGGCGAGTCTCGGGTGCGACGCCGTGGGCGTCCCCGCGCGGTACGGCTTCCGGCTCATGTCCCACCTGCCGCGGGCCGGCTGCGTCTTCGCGGACGCCGACCGGTGGTGGTGGATCGTGCCCTCGGGCTCGGACCTCGACCTGGACTGGCCGGCGCAGGTCTCCTACGCCACCGGCGCGTACGTCCCCGCCGGGCGTCCCAAGCTGATCCACGTACCGGACAGCCGCACGCCCTACACGCCGCCCATTCCGCTCTTCCTCATGGTGTGCCAGCTCACCGGGGTGACGCCCTCCTGGGGCCCGGCAGGCCGGGCCCGGGCGGTGTCCTCCGCCCCCTGACGGCCCGCGCGGGCGCACGCCCGCGGGCGCCCGGGATCACGGCCGGTCGAGGTAGGCGAGCCCCGGGTGCACCCGTGTGTAGCCGTCGACCAGCCGCCGGGCCACCGACACGGAGTCCACCAGCGGGTGCAGGGCGAACGCCCGTACCGCCGCCGCCCGGGAGCCGCTGTCCGCCGCGTCGAGCACGGCGCGTTCCACCGCCTTGACCGCGGTGACCAGCCCGACCGCGTGGTACGGAAGCGGGTCCACGGCGACGGGACGGGCCCCGTTCGCGTCGACCAGGCACGGCACCTCGATGACCGCGTCGTCGTCGAGCGCCGCAAGGGTGCCCCGGTTGCGGACGTTCAGGATCAGGGAGGTCCGTTCGTCGCGGGAGACGGCCCGCATCAGCCTGAGCGCCACCTGCTCGTACCCCCCGGAGGCGAGATCGCTCTCCTCGCGCTCCCCGGCTCCGGCCGCCTCCCGGTTCTCCGCCATGTACGTCGCCTCGCGTTCGGCGCGGGTGCGGTCCCAGGTGGCGAGCGCGGGAGCCGCCGGGTCCTTCATCCGGGCGTAGAACCCCTCCTGCTGGTCGCGGAGGAAGGCGCCTCGGGTCTGCCCCGCCTCCTGGTAGGCGCGGACGGCCTCGCGGTTGAAGTAGTAGTAGTGCAGGTACTCGTTGGGGATCGCGCCCAGCGACCGCAGCCAGTCCGCACCGAACAGGCGGCCCTCCTCGAAGGACCCGAGCAGCGCCGGATCTCCGAGCAGGCGCGGGAGTTCGTCGCGGCCGTCGACGCGCAGGCCGCGGACCCAGCCGAGGTGGTTGAGCCCCACGTAGTCGATCCAGGCCCGGTCGGGGTCGGCTCCCAGGACCCGGGCGATCCGCCGGCCGAGCCCCACCGGGGAGTCGCAGATCCCGATGACCCGGTCCCCCAGGTACCGGGACATGGCCTCGGTGACCAGGCCGGCCGGATTGGTGAAATTGATGACCCACGCGGCGGGGGCGAGCCGGGCGACGCGCCGGGCGAGCTCGGCCGCCACGGGCACGGTGCGCAGCCCGAAGGCGATGCCGCCCGCGCCCACGGTCTCCTGGCCGAGGACACCCTCGTCCAGCGCCACGCGTTCGTCGGCGGCCCGGCCTTCCAGGCCGCCGACGCGGATGGCGGAGAACACGAAGTCCGCTCCGCGCAACGCCTCGTCGAGGTCGCCGGTGGCGGCGACGGCGGGCGCGTCGGGGACACCGCGGGCCTGTTCCTCCAGGACCCGGGCGACGGCGGTGAGCCGGTCCGCGTCCGTGTCGTACAGGGTCACCCGGGAGACGCGGCCTTCGGCGTGATCTCCGAGCAGTGCCCCGTACACGAGAGGGACCCGGAATCCGCCGCCGCCAAGAATCGTGAGCTTCACGCTGCCCGATGGTACGGGGGCGGCGGCGGACCGTCCCGGCGGTGCGGGACGCCGCCCGGGGCCCCGCAGGTCAGGGGACCTGGGCGGCCTGCCGTGTCAGTGGCCGTTCCACCAGCGTGCCACGGCCTGCCAGACGCGTCCCGGCGCGCTGCGCTGCGCCGGGACGGTGGCCGTCGTCCCGGGCTCGGCGGTCCGCGCTCCGGTGGGCGCCTCCTCCTGCCGCGGTCCGGCGCCGGGGGCGTGGGGGGGGGGGGGGGGGGCGGGCGCGCGGGGGGGGGGCGGCGGCGGGGCGGGGGGGGCGCGCCCCCCC
>NZ_JBEXWB010000260.1:0-9274 GCF_040629645.1 Streptomyces sp. NPDC005899
GGGGCGCCCGGCCGGCGGCCGGGCGCCCCTTCGGCGCGTACGCGGTGTGGCCGCGGCTACGCGGACTTCTCGTGGCGGCCGCCGTCGTTCTTGCCGATCGTGCGCGGCTCGCGCGGGACCAGCGTCGGGTTGACGTTGTTGCGGACGACGTCCGGGGTGATGACGACGCGGGCCACGTCCTTGCGGGACGGCACCTCGTACATCACGGACTGGAGGACCTCCTCCATGATGGCCCGCAGACCACGGGCGCCGGTCTGCCGCAGGATCGCCTGGTCGGCGATGGCCTCCAGCGCCTCCCGCTCGAAGTCGAGCTCCACCCCGTCGAGTTCGAACAGCTTCTGGTACTGCTTCACCAGGGCGTTGCGCGGCTCGATCAGGATCTGCAGCAGCGCCTCGCGGTCCAGGTTGTGCACCGAGGTCAGCACGGGGAGGCGGCCGATGAACTCGGGGATCATCCCGAACTTCACCAGGTCCTCCGGCATGACCTCCTGGAACTGGTCGCTCGCCTGGATCTCCAGCTTGGAACGGATCGTCGCGCCGAAACCGATGCCCTTGGCGCCGGCCCGCGACTCGATGATCTTCTCCAGACCCGAGAACGCGCCGCCCACGATGAACAGCACGTTCGTCGTGTCGATCTGGATGAACTCCTGGTGCGGGTGCTTGCGCCCGCCCTGCGGCGGCACGGAGGCCGTGGTGCCCTCCAGGATCTTCAGCAGGGCCTGCTGGACGCCCTCGCCCGAGACATCGCGGGTGATCGACGGGTTCTCGCTCTTGCGGGCGACCTTGTCGATCTCGTCGATGTAGATGATCCCGGTCTCGGCCTTCTTGACGTCGTAGTCCGCGGCCTGGATCAGCTTCAGCAGGATGTTCTCGACGTCCTCGCCGACGTAACCGGCCTCCGTCAGCGCCGTCGCGTCGGCGATGGCGAACGGGACGTTGAGCATGCGGGCCAGCGTCTGCGCGAGCAGCGTCTTGCCCGAGCCCGTGGGGCCCAGCAGCAGGATGTTCGACTTGGCGAGCTCGATCGCGTCGTCGCGATTGCCGCCGCCGTTCTCCCCGGCCTGGACCCGCTTGTAATGGTTGTACACAGCGACCGAGAGGGCCTTCTTCGCGGGCTCCTGCCCGACGACGTACCCCTCGAGGAACTCGTAGATCTCACGCGGTTTGGGAAGTTCCTCCCACCGCACCTCGGAGGTCTCGGCGAGCTCCTCCTCGATGATCTCGTTGCAGAGATCGATGCACTCGTCGCAGATGTACACACCGGGTCCCGCGATGAGCTTCTTCACCTGCTTCTGGCTCTTTCCGCAGAACGAGCACTTGAGCAGGTCGCCGCCATCACCGATGCGTGCCACGAGGTGCTTCCCCTTCGCCTGGGAGCAGCCTGGTTCAGCGGCTCCTGGTGCCTCTATCCGACGGTACCTTGCCTGACCCCCCGTTCGGGCCCCCCTTGGCACGGTTCACACGGCCGGGGCCGCGAAAAACGGAATGTGCCAAGGGGAAAGACCGACGTCAGACGGACGCGCCGGCTGTGGTCTTGCGGGTGGAGACGATCTGGTCCACCAGACCGTACTCGAGAGCGTCCTCCGCGGTAAGGATCTTGTCGCGCTCGATGTCCTCGCTGATCTTCTCCAGCGAGGTGGTGGAGTGCTTGGCCAGCATCTCCTCGAGCTGGGTGCGCATCCGCAGGATCTCGTTGGCCGCGATCTCCAGGTCGGAGAGCTGCTCACGGCCGGTCTGCGAGGACGGCTGGTGGATGAGCACCCGGGCGTGCGGGAGCGCCATGCGCTTGCCCGGCGTGCCCGCGGCCAGCAGGACGGCGGCGGCGGAGGCCGCCTGGCCCATGCAGACCGTCTGGATGTCCGGCTTCACGAACTGCATCGTGTCGTAGATCGCGGTGAGCGCGGTGAACGAGCCGCCGGGACTGTTGATGTAGATCGAGATGTCGCGGTCCGGGTCCATCGACTCCAGGCACAGCAGCTGCGCCATGACGTCGTTGGCCGAGGCGTCGTCGATCTGGACGCCGAGGAAGATCACGCGCTCCTCGAAGAGCTTCGCGTACGGGTCGTACTCGCGCACACCCTGCGAGGTGCGCTCGACGAAGCGCGGGACGACGTAGCGGTTGTCCACCTGCGGGCCGGTGTAGAGGCCGCTCGCGGAGGCGCCGGGGAAGTTGTTCATGTGGGTGTTCACCATCCTGGTGGCGTTCAAGTGGGCTGGGGGGCTGCTCGGCGTACGAATGGCGTACGAGAGGTCTGCGGGAGCGCGAGGTCCGGTGGGGCCGGATCAGGCGCCGGTGCCGCCGCCGCCCGGGATGCCCGACGCGAACGTGATGATCTCGTCGATGAGGCCGTAGTCCTTGGCCTCCGCCGCGGTGTACCAGCGGTCGCGGTCGCCGTCACGGATGATCGTTTCCACGGTCTGGCCGGAGTGGTGCGCGGTGATCTCCGCCATCCGCCTCTTCGTGCGGAGCAGGTACTCGGCCTGGATCTTGATGTCCGAGGCGGTACCGCCGATGCCGGCCGAGCCCTGGTGCATGAGGATGTCGGTGTTCGGGAGCGCGAAGCGCTTGCCCGCGGTGCCGCCGGTGAGCAGGAACTGGCCCATGGAGGCCGCCATGCCCATGCCGATGGTGACCACGTCGTTCGGGATGTACTGCATGGTGTCGTAGACCGCCATGCCGGCCGTCACCGAGCCGCCGGGGCTGTTGATGTAGAGGTAGATGTCCTTGTCCGGGTCGGCGGCAAGGAGCAGGAGCTGTGCGGTGATCTTGTTGGCGATGTCATCGTCGACCTGCTGACCGAGGAAGATGATGCGCTCGCCGAGCAGTCGGCTGTAGACCTGGTCACCGAGGCCTCCACCGAGGGACGGCTCTCCGGCGGCGTAGGGCATCAGATTCGTCACGTATCCACCTGCTCGTCTCTGACGGCTCCGGCCGTCTCAGCGTCTTCGTACCGGGTGGGCCGGGACTACCCGACCCTTCCTCTTCATGGACCCTAACGCGCAGGTGGGACAACGCCATCCCGGTTCCCCAACTGTTCGCTGGGAGCGCAAGGTCAGCAGTCCGCACAAGGGTTCCCGGGCGCCCGGGCCCGATACGGCGACGGGCCCCGGACATCACTGTCCGGGGCCCGTCGTGCGGATCAGATCAACGGTCGGATCGAGGCTCAGGCCTCGTTCTTCCCGTCCTTCTCCTCGCCGGCTGCCTCGGTGGTGTCCTCGGCGGCCTCGACCGTCTCGGCGGCCTCGTCCTCGTCGTCCTCGAGGTCGACGATCTCACCGTTGGTGTCGACGACCTTGGCGGCCTCGACGACGACGGCGAGCGCCTTGCCGCGGGCGACCTCGCCGACGAGCATCGGCACCTGGCCGCCTTCGACGACGGCCTGGGCGAACTGGTCGGGGCTCATGCCGGAGGAAGCGGCACGCCGCATGAGGTGCTCGGTGAGCTCCTCCTGGTTGACGTTCAGCTTCTCCTTGTTGACGAGCTCGTCAAGGATGAACTGGGTCTTGATGCCCTTGACGGCCTGCTCGGAGGTCTCGTTCTCGAACTCCTCCAGGGTCTTGCCCTGGATCTCGAGGTACTTCTCGAGGTCGAGACCCATCTGGCCGAGCTGGTGGTGCTCGAGGTTGTGCTTGCGGGTCTGGACCTCGTCCGCGAGGAGCTTCTCGGGGATCGGGACCTCGGCCAGCTTCAGCAGCTCGTCCAGGACGCGCTCCTGGGCCTGGGTGGCCTGGTCGTACTGCTTGGTGTTCTCGAGGCGCTTGCGGCTGTCCTCGCGGAGCTCGGCCAGCGTGTCGAACTCGCTCGCCATCTGCGCGAAGTCGTCGTCCAGCTCGGGCAGTTCGCGGGAGGCGACGGCGGTGACCTTGACGGTGACCTCGGCCGCCTTGCCCTCGGCGGAGCCGCCCTTCAGCTCGGAGGTGAAGGTGGCCTCGCCACCGGCCTCCAGGCCGGTCACGGCCTCGTCGATGCCGTCGAGGAGCTCGCCGGAACCGATGGTGTACGAGACACCGGCGGCCACGCCGTCCTCCAGGACCTCTCCGTCGACCTTGGCCTCCAGGTCGATCGTCACGACGTCGCCCTCGGCGGCGGCGCGCTCGACCGGGTTCGTGGAGGCGAAGCGCTCGCGCAGCTGCTCCACGGCCTTGTCGACGTCCTCTTCGGTGACCTCGAGTGCGTCCACGGTGACCTCGATGCCGGAGTAGTCCGGAATCTCGATCTCGGGACGGACGTCCACCTCGGCGGTGAAGGCCAGCAGCTCGCCGTCCTTGAGTTCGGTGATGTCGACCTCGGGCTGGCCCAGGACGTTGAGCTCACCCTCGTTGACAGCTTCGGTGTAGAACTTCGGGAGGGCGTCGTTGACGGCCTCCTCCAGCACAGCACCACGGCCGAACCGCTGGTCGATGACCCGGTTGGGGATCTTGCCCTTACGGAAGCCCTTCACCGTGACCTGCTGGTTGATCTTCTTGTACGCCGCGTCGAGGCTGTCCTTGAGCTCCTCGAAGGGCACCTCGATGCTGAGCCGAACCCGGGTCGGGTTCAGGGTCTCCACGGCGCTCTTCACGGTTCGGTCTCCTTGGTGGCTGACTTCTTGGGGTTCTGCTGGGCCGCCGAGAGGCGGCTTCGCGGATCGAGCCCGGTACATCAGACACACGGGCACGCAATTTGCATAGTAACGGCAAGCGGGATGACTCCCACAACGCGATCTTGCCTGTGCGATCTTGCTGGTGGTCGGGGTGGCCGGATTCGAACCGACGACCTTCCGCTCCCAAAGCGGACGCGCTACCAAGCTGCGCCACACCCCGTCGGTGCGACACGTAGGGTACATGCCCGCAAGCGGTGCGTCGGCCTTTTCCCGCCGCGGCCACCGGCCACGCCGGATACGGGTGTGCGCGGACCTTCCCCGACCCGCTACGATGCTTCCCGTGCCGCGGTCCACGGACCTGCGGTGCGATGCGTGCGGGCGTAGCTCAATGGTAGAGCCCTAGTCTTCCAAACTAGCTACGCGGGTTCGATTCCCGTCGCCCGCTCCACGGACAGGAGCCCGGTCCGGCAGCCAGCTGCCGGACCGGGCTCCTGTCGTACGCCCGGGCGGGCCGGTCCGCCCGGGGCCGGGACGGGCCCGCCCGCGTGGCCGGTCAGAAGCTGATCTGGTTGATCGTGTCGGCTATCGAGTTCATGAATCTGTTGATCGACGGCGCCATCCCCGTGGACGCGAGGAAGAAGCCGAAGAGCACGGCGACGACCGCCGGTCCGCCCTTGAGGGATCCGCCGCGGATGAGCACCACCAGGACGATCCCCAGCAGAAGCACCACAGACAGTGAAATGGCCACGACTGATCACACCCTTGGTCGGTCCGCCTTGCCGGCCCGGCGGTGTGCGGCCGAGCACACCCCCGTCGCGACCATCGTGCCACCAACTCCTCTGGTGGTGTGGCCGGGTGACGAACCCGACTGGCCGGATCTCGCCAACTCGCACGCCCGCGCGCGCCGGTGTGTGGCGGTCGTGTGCGGGAGCGCGTCGCTGACGCGGGTGTGCGCCGGCCGTCCACCGGGCCCCGCGGCCGGGGACCGGGGCCGCACGGTGAGGCATACGGGAAGTCACGGCGCCGGCCCGCACGGGGAGCGCGCCGAAAACTGTGAGTCCGCTGTGGGACGGCCATTCACCTATTCACCGGTGTGACCGTTTCCATATCGGCACACTTCATTCACAGCATTTCGCCGTGCGGCGGTGCGGCGCAATTCACGGCCCCAACCCGGCGCCGGTATGCCCCCTTTGGGGTGTTCATAACACCCTAAAGCGGGCGGTTGTCGGTGGTTTCGTTTTCCGTACTACGGGAAGACGCGATTTCTCCGACGCGTTTTACGCACACCGATCGACGGGTCTAAGGTGCCTTAGATGTTCAGAGCTCCGAGCGAGATTCACAGGGCGCCGATCCCCCCGGAGACCCGGGATCCGGAGCGCGGCCCCCGACCGCGGACGGCGACGGCCGCCGGGCCGGCCCCCCTCCGCGCTCCCTCGGCCGCGGCGCCGGCAAAACGGCGTGACGCGTGGTTCGACAACGTGAAGTACCTCGCGATCGTCCTGGTGGCCGTGGCTCATTCCTGGGAGCCGGTGATGGACGGCAGCCGCGCCGCGCGGGCGCTGTACATGGTCGTCTACTCGTTCCACATGCCCGCGTTCATCCTGGTGTCCGGGTATTTCTCACGCTCGTTCGACATGAGTCCGGCCAAGGTCAAGCGGCTCGTGACATCGGTGGCCGTGCCCTACATCCTGTTCGAGACGGCCTACTCGCTCTTCAGGCGCTACGTGGGCGGTTACGACGACACGCCCATCAGCCTGCTCGACCCGATGTTCCTCACCTGGTTCCTGGCCGCCCTGTTCATCTGGCGCGTCACCACTCCGCTGTGGCGTTCGCTGCGCCACCCGCTGCCGGTCGCGCTCGCCGTCGCCCTGCTCGCCATGGTGACGCCGGGCATAGGCGAGGACCTCGACCTGCAGCGCGTCCTGCAGTTCCTGCCGTTCTTCGTCCTCGGACTCACCCTCAAGCCCGAGCACTTCGAGCTGATCAGGCGCCGCGAGGTGCGGTTGCTGTCCGTCCCGCTGTTCGCGGGTGCCGTGCTCTTCGCCTACTGGCTCGCACCGCGCATGCAACTGGGCTGGTTCTACCACAGCAGCAGCGCTCAGGAGTTGGGAGCGCCCTGGTGGTCGGGGCTCGTGCTGTACCTGGCGATGTTCGTGTGCGCCCTGGCGCTCACCGTCGGGTTCCTGGCCCTCACCCCTCGCCGGCACTTCTGGTTCACCGCGCTGGGCGCCGGGACGATCTGCGGCTACCTCCTGCACGGCTTCCTCGTGAAGGGCGTGGAATACGTCGGGCTGGCCGACCGGTTCGAGTGGCTCTCCGGGCCCGCCGGACTGGTCCTCGTCTCCCTCGTCGCCGCCGGTGCCGTGACCGCGCTGTGCACCCCGCCGGTGCGGCGCGCGTTCCGCTTCGCCACCGAGCCGGACATGGACTGGGCGTTCCGCCGGGAGCCGGCGAAGCGCTGAGCCCGTACGGGCGTCCGGTCCTCCTCCGTACGGGGGTCCGGTGCTCCGACGGGTCCCCGCCGCTCCGCCCTCAGGGCGTGGCGGGTCCGCCCCCTTCCCCCCGGCCGGCGGGCAGTCCCCCTCCGGCCGGTGCCAGCAGCCCGCGCATCAGGGCGTACTTCTCCGCCAGCCGGGCTCGCGTAGCGGGATCCAGGACCGCGAGGCGCTCAGGGTCCGCGTTGTGCGCCAGGTCCGATTCCTTGATCAGCAGGGCCCCCGGGGTGGCCAGGACGCGCCCCGCGTAGGCGGCCGGGTCCTCGCCGTCCCGCTTGGTGACGGCGAGGACCATCTCCTTGACCCGCTCCGGCAGGGCGGCTCCGTCCAGCCACTGCCGGGAGAGCGCGGCGTCCTCCACCGCGTCGTGCAGCCAGGCGGCCGCGATCTGCTCATCGGTGCCGCCCCGGGCTCGTACCCCCTCGGCGACCGCGGCCAGGTGCTCGGTGTAGGGGCGCCCGGCTTTGTCGGTCCGGTCGCTGTGGGCCTCGCGGGCGATCGCCTCGACCTCGGCCAGGGTCAGGTACGGAGTGGGCATGAGCGGACTGTACGCCGTGGGAACCGGCGCGGATCCGCAGGTCACAGTTGCAGCTTCAATCGTTCGGTAAACTAATTACTGACGATTCCTTGACGCTCTCTTGACCTAAGGATCAGGCTCATCGGACACGCAGACACGCTCATCGCCATGGGCGGCGCCTTCCTGGCGGCCGCCGTACTCGCCCGCGTCGGCGGCCGCATCGGGCTGCCGACCATTCCCCTGTTCATCCTGGCCGGCATCCTGCTCGGTCCCCACACCCCCGGGATCGTCCTCGTCGACGACCCCCACGAGCTGGAGATGCTCTCCGCTCTCGGTCTCGTCCTGCTGCTTTTCTACCTGGGGCTGGAGTTCCACCTCGACGACCTGAAGGCGGGCGGCCGCAGGATGGTGCTCGCCGGCACCGTCTACCTGGTCCTCAACGTCGGCGCCGGGCTCGGCTTCGGATTCGTCCTGGGGTGGGGCAACGCCGAGGCGCTGGTCCTGGCCGGGGTCATCGGGATCTCCTCCTCGGCCATCGTCACGAAGATCCTTGTCGACCTGAAACGGCTGAACAGCCCGGAGACCAAGCCGATCCTCGGGATCATCGTCGTCGACGACGTCTTCCTCGCCCTCTACCTGGCCGCACTCCAACCCGTCCTGTCCCACTCCGACGGCCTGGGCGCGGCCCTGCGGGACGGTGGCAAGGCGTTCGGCTTCCTGGTGCTGCTGGCGCTCGTGGCCCGTTTCGGCACCAAGGTCATCAGCAGGTTGATCAGCACGCGGGACGACGAGCTGCTGGTCGTCTCCTTCCTGGGGGCGGCGGTCCTCGTGGCCGGCGTCTCCGACTGGTTCGGGGTCGCGGACGCCATCGGCGCCTTCATGGTGGGCCTCATGCTGGGGAGCACGACATCGGCCGCCCGCATCATGAAGCTGGTACATCCGCTGCGGGACGCCTTCGGGGCCATCTTCTTCTTCGCGTTCGGGCTCTCCATCGACCCGGGCGACCTGCCCGGTGTCCTGGGGCCGGTACTGGCGGCGGTCGCGCTGACCGTGGCGATGAACGTGCTGTCCGGCGTGTTCTCCGCACGGGTCTACGGATTCGGCCCGGTCGCGGCGTCGAACATCTCCACGACGCTGATGGCCCGCGGTGAGTTCGCGCTCATCCTCGCCACCATGGCGGCCGGCGCGGGCCTGGACGAACGACTCCCCCCGTTCATCGCCGGGTACGTGCTCGTCCTGGCGGTCCTCGCACCGCTGGCCGCCGGGCGCCCGCACCGGCTCGCCCGGCTCCTGCCCGGCGGGCGAGAGGCGGCCGCGGGACGGGAGAAGACGCCGACCGCGGTATGAGGGGCCCCACCCGGGTGGGGGAAGGTCCCCGTGTCCGGGTGGGAATCCACGCGTTCGAGTGACACCGAGACGTCTCGCTGACGTCCGCGCCGCTCGGCCCGATTTCGTACGGTTCAGGCGCGGCGTGACAGGAGGAGCAGCGCGCGGTCGTCGTTGACGTCCTTGGCGCAGGCCTCGATCAGGTGCCAGGCCGCCCCCTCGAAGCCGCTCGTGACGTAGCGGTCGGCTTCGCCCGTCAACCGGTCGATGCCTTCGGCCATGTCCCGGTCGGAGGCTTCCACCAGGCCGTCGGTGAACAGCATCAGCACGTCGCCGGGGGCCAGCGAGCCCTT
>NZ_JBEXWB010000261.1:0-9165 GCF_040629645.1 Streptomyces sp. NPDC005899
GGCCGGCGGGCCACCTGGTCGGCGCGTCGGCGATCCGGTTCCGCCGGCCGGGCGAGCCCGCGGCCTGCGGCCCGCGCGGAACACCCCGCGACTCGCCGGGCGACCTCCACGGCGGCCACGACCTCCCGGCCGACCGGCGCCAGGACCGCCGGTACACCAAGGCCCGGACCGGGGTCTCCCGGTCCGGGCCTCAGGCGTCGGGTCGTCACCAGGTCAGGACGGCACCCGGCGCGGCCGCACGGTCTACTTCACGACGGTGAGCGGCAGCAGCTTCTTGCCCGTCGGCCCGATCTGGATGTCGAGGTCCAGCTGCAAGCAGATGGACACACCCCTAAATCCAGGGCTAGCCTCCGCCCATGAAGACGTACGACATCGACACCGAGTGGACCCCCTCGGACCTGGCTCTGCTCAAGGAGCTGAAGAAGGCGGAGACCCTCCTCCCTGCGGACGCTCCGCGCGCTCTGCTCTCCATCCGCCTGTCCGTACTCACGGAGGACACCACCTCGCCGGTGCGGCAGGAACTCGACCTTCGCCTGTTGGCCAGGGACAAGGGGTATCGAGTCGTCGGCGTCGCTTCCGATCTCAACGTCTCGGCGACGAAGGTTCCGCCGTGGAAGCGCAAGGAACTCGGCGAGTGGCTGAACAACCGATCTCCCGAATTCGATGCTCTTCTCTTCTGGAAGCTCGACCGGTTCATCCGTCGCATGTCGGATCTCGCCACCATGATCGAGTGGTGCCAGCGGTACGGAAAGAACCTGGCCTCGAAGAACGACTCGATCGACCTTGAATCCACTGTCGGTCGGATGATGGTCACGCTCATCGGGGGTATCGCCGAGATCGAGGCGGCGAACACGTCGACCCGCGTCGCTTCGCTCTGGGACTACACGAGGACTCAGGACGCGTGGCTCGTGGGCAAGCCCGCGTACGGCTTCGTCACGACGAAGGTGAACGGAAGATCGGCCCTTGCCATCGATCCTGTCGCACAGAAGGCGTTGCAGTGGGCGCGCCGCATGGCGCTGCGGGGAGTGTCCGCCCGGCGCATGGCTGTGTGTCTCGTCCGGTCCGGGCTCATGTCCGCAGGGCTCACCACGACGACTCTCCTCCGTCGCCTCCGCAACCCGGCACTCATGGGTTACCGGGTGGAGGAGAACAAGAACAAGGGTGTGCGTCGCTCCAAGCTGATCCTCGGACACGATGGCAAGCCGATCAGGGTGGCCGAACCGATCTTCACTGAGGACGAGTACAACGAACTGCAAGAGGCCATCGACCGGCGCGGCAAGAACCAGCCCCAGCGTCAGACGCACGGCGCGACGCAGTTCCTCGGCGTACTGGTCTGCGCCGACTGCACGTCCAACATGACGGTGCATGTCACGTCCAACAAGTTCGGCCAGTACCGCTACCTCCGGTGCCAGAAGTGCAAGAGCGGGGGGCTCGGCGCACCGGACCCACAGGGCGTGTACGACGTCCTGGTGGGCGATGTGCTGCGGGTGCTCGGCGACTTCCCCGTGCAAGTCCGTGAGTACGCCCAGGGCGCTGGGGCTCGGGCCGAGGTGAAGCGGCTCGAAGAGGCCATCGCCTACTACATGAAGGAACTTGAGCCGGGAGGCCGCTACACGAAGACGCGGTTCGCTCAGGAGCAGGCAGAGAAGACGTTCGACAAGTTCTCAGAGGAACTGAGCGCGATCGATCCCGAGACCGCACAGGACCGATGGACCCTGATCCACAACGGCAAGACGTTCCGTGAAGCATGGGAGTCCGGAGGCATGGAGGTCATGGCCGAGGACCTCCGCCGCGTCGGCATTACATGCGAGGTGACGCGCACCAAGGTCAAGGGCGTGCGTGCACCCTCCGTGCACCTGCGTCTCAAGATTCCCCGTGACGTACGCGAACGGCTCGTCATCAAGAGCGACGACTTTGCAGCGAAGCTCTGACAGCAAGGACAGGAAGGGGCTCGGCTTGACAGCCGAGCAACCCGCCACGTAGGAATACCTCCCCGCTCTTTGACGGAGCGGGGACCGTAGCTCCCGCCGTTCAGCGGTGGTAGATCTGGCCACTCCGCGAGAGGCCGCGATCCCGAGGGGCTCGCAGGGACGTCGAGGGACTCCCGAAGCGCAGGACGGAACTGCGCGACTTCCAACCGCCGAGCCGTGGCTACGTGCTGCGCTCCACCGACAGGAGTCGCGAACCCTTGAACATCACGAGCGAGATCGTCTGGACCTGTGAGGCGTGCGCATCGCCCCTCATTGATGGACACGCCCACACCTGCGGCCCCAACGACGGGAGCCGCGACCAGTGACTATCAGCTTCGGCCATGACCGCCCGTGGGGCGGAGTCTCTCAGCGCGAGTACCGGCGCATGGCGCAGGACCCTGCACAGACGCTCCACTACCGCGTGCACTTCGCCGCCATCGGTTGGGCCGACCGACAGGGGCACGCTGCGTCCGAACCTGGCCGACTGGCCGCGCTACTAGGCAAGGACGGCAAGCGACTGTCCGACCAGAGCACCCGCAACGCGGTAGTGCGCGCCAAAGATCTCCACCTCATCTCGCCCCGTTCCGGCGCGGCCTGCCTGGTGCTCCCGGCTCACCTGTTCCAGAAGGCCAAGGGTGCGCCGGTACCCTGCCGCGTCCACCAGGACAGGTGACCGCACACCACGCGTGTAGTCAGAGCACGCCTGGCGTGTGCTCATACAGCACCTGACCTGCACGAACGTTCACGCCCTCTCTTATCTATTTGGCTCCAGTGCAGTGCGGCCCCCTCCGGGGCCGACAAGCTCCTTTGGCCGCTACGCGGCCACCTGTCGCAGCCACCTGGGGCAGGGCCAGTCAGCCCTTATTCCTTGCACTCTTCCACCGTCGCCCAGGCGGCAGGCGCAAGCCTGTGACCAGGCACTACCCCGCAGCCGGCCGGACCCGAGAGCCCACCTGGAAAGGTCTGAAACCGTGGCACGATCTGAGCTGCTAAGACTAGGCGGTGTGAGCTTGCCCCTTTCGGGGGTCATCCCCCACCCCCTCGCCAGCCTGCTTCGACGGGCGTAACCCGAGCGGTCCGGTCGGCGTTGTCCAGACCGTGACACCAACCGGTCATCCTGACCGTGGTCGAGACGAAGCGTCTCGCTCGCAGTGCGGCAGAGCTGATGTCCCTGTCCTCCGCCCTTCAGGCGGACGGCATCCAACTGGAACTCCTGTCCGGCCCCCTCCAGGGTGTGTACGACCCGAACGGGGCGGGCGCGATCGTGTTCGCAGTTCTCGCCGTCAGTGCGGAGGTCGAGCGGGAAGGCATCCGGGAGAAGACGTTGGAAGGCTTGGACGCTGCGGCCCGCAAGGGCAACCACGGAGGACGCCCGACCGTGGTGGACGACGACAAGCTAGCCGTGGCCCGTGCCCGGTATGCCAAGGGCGAGAGCGTGAGCGCCATCGCCAAGGCGCTGGGGATCTCCCGCGCCACTCTGTACCGGCACATCGGCGAGAGCGCCTGAGACGGACCTCTGCCCCTGTGTGCGGCGTGCCGCGCAGGGGCAGAGACTTCCGCACCAAAGGCCCCTCCCCGTCAGGCCGTGACTTCGGAGTGAGCCGGTACCGGCGGGCGAACGCCCGTCAGGATCTCCGCGTGAGCGAGCAGACAGGGAGCAAGGTCCGGGTACCAGCCACGGGCGACGGCTTGCAGCATCTCAGCCAGGGCCGCGAGTTCTCCGATTCGGCCGGCTGGACTGTCCAGGATCGAAGCGAACCTTTTCCGGATGCGGTCCGCTACGCCCGGCACCAGCAGGCTGTTCGCGTGGAGTAGACCCGCGTCGAAGCCGAGGGGCACCCGCCCCCACCGCTCCCAGTCCAGCAGGTTCATGGGCACGACCGTGAGGTTGCCCCAGTGCAGGTCACCGTGCCCTGTCATCCGCTCCACCTTGGCCGGGGTAGGGATACCGAGGAACAGCGGGAAGGCGCGTTCCATCCACTCGTCCCGGACGGTGACCCTCACTCCGTCCGCTTCGCTCAGCGTGCCGAGTGCCCGGCACAGGTCGTCCCACCATGCGTCAGGCAAGCCGGGGTCGCGGTCCAGGTCCGCCCGGTCCGGGGACACAACGGGTTGTGCCACGTAGTCGAAGGCTTCCGCCTCGAACGCCCACTCGCTGTCAGTCCAGTCGTGCACCGCGTGCAGGCGTGGACGCGGGACAGCAGACACCAGCAGGGATGCGCCGACGATGCCCTCCCCCTGCATCCGGCCCGCGTTCCTCAGAGCAGTGCGGCTCACCCGTAGCCACCGGTCCCCCGCTCTCCGGCCGACGGTGACCCCTTGGAACCCCCACGCCAACGGGCCAGTGCACGTCAGGGCCAGAGCCTTCGCCGCCCGGTCGTGGGCGGCTTCCATCAGGGTCTGTACGTCCTCACTCGGAGGAGAGTTCATCGGTCACCTTCCTGAGTTCTCCGGCCGTCAGAGAGGCAGCCAGAGCTTTCGCCGCATCGTCCCAGTGCTCGCGGGTGCTCGCCGAAGTCAGGACCACATCGAGGCCGGGGCACGATCCGGCAGCCAGCAGGGCAGCGGCTGCGGGCGACAGTCCGGGGCGGATGAAGTCCACCAGTCCCGGTGTCATGGCACTGAGCAGTTCGCCGCCGTGCAAGGGAGCAGACCCGAACGTGATGAGCCCCGCGTCTTTCGCGTCCATCAGTGCAGACGACGCTAGGGACCTACGGGCATGCGGCTCTACCTTGTTGCACGCTGTTGCACGGGTTCACCCGAGCGTGGAGAGCGCGTCACGGATCAGACCCTTCGCCGGCTCGCCCCGCACGGCCACCCGTGACAGCTCAGCGAAGGCGCGTAGGTAAGTGCGGATCTCTCCGGGAGTGGTCAGGTTGATCTCAGCTGTCAGCGTCTCCACAGCCACCTGCTGATCGTCGAAGGAGTAGAACGCTTCGAGCGGCCACACCGTTCTACGGGCCTGCTTCGGGATGATGCCGAGCGCCACGTTCGGCCGGCGCATGACTGTGAGCAGATGCTCAAGCTGGTCCCGCATGGCTTCGTCATCGCAGACCCGGTAGTGGAGAACCGTCTCTTCGAGGAGCAGCGCGAAGCGGTGGTCACCCTCACGGATCACCCGCGACCTGTCGAGCCTGGCAGCCACCGCGTCAGCCACGTCATCCGGTGTGCCCTGAAAGGCCGTGATGGCTCTCAGAAGCCCTGTCGCGTACCCGGCGGTCTGGAGCATGCCCGGCATGACGTTCGAGGCATAGACACGGAACGAGCGGGTGCGCTGGTAGAGCGGGACAGTCTGCTCATGGACACGGCGCATGCCGTCCTTGTGGATCTGCCTCCACTCGACGTACATGGACTCGGCGTTGCGCGACGCGGCGACTATGTCGGCCGCTTGGTCGTCTGCTCCACACGCGGAGCACCATGCGCGGATGTCCGCGTCCGAGGGTGGCGTGATGCCCCGTGCGATGCGGGAGGACTTCGCCCGGTGCCAGCCGCACCGAACGGCCAGCTCATGGCCTGACAGTCCCGCGTCTTTCATCAGCCCTTGCAGGCGGGTGGCAACCGCCTGGCGCGCGGCTTGGGCACTGGAGAGCGGAGAGGTAGGCATGAGCTGACCGGCCAGGAATCAGACGGTGTACTTCTCGTGCGGGATGCCCCGCTCCCACACAGCCTCGAACGCCGACGCACACAGCTTGGCTACGGCAGCGTCCTCCGTCTGGTCGGTGTGGACCCACCTGCCCACGCCGTCGAAGACGTTGAACTGAACAAGCCTGCCGTCGAACAACCAGAAGTCGTTGCCCGGCAGGGCCAGGTCCGAAGCACTGCGCCGGGGCAGCCAATGGATCTGCTCTCCGGCCGCCACGTTGGTGAACGTGCCGGAGTGCTCGAACGCGATGTAATCGCTGACAGGCTCCGACACGATGCGGGCACGTCGGATGACGACACCCTTGGCCGTGACCTCCTGAACGAGGTCAAGCCACGGACGCCACCAGGAACCCCGGTCATCCGGGTTCAGCCGGTGCCCCTGCTTCCATGCGGCGAAGCCTTCGACCTCGTTGTCCACGCCGTATCCGTCGCGCATCTCCAGATGCACGGCTGACTCCCGCACTGACCTGATGAGGTCGGAGAAGTCAGTCAGACTCTGCGACACGAAGCGCCTCCCTGAGAAGCGGGACCATCCGCTTCGGAACCCTGATCACCGACTCATGCCCGGGGATCAGAACATCCCGTGAGCTTTCGCCCGTGGTCTGCTCGTCTGCTGTCCACCCCTGGATCACAAGATCCTTCGACTCCTGGTCCACCCACACAGCAGGTGATCCGTGATCTCCGGACTCAGGATCTTTACCAACGAACCGTAAGGCTATGAGGTCCCTCCCTGTCGAGCGCGTTGCGCCTGGTTGCACGACCCTCATCCTGCCGGTCTGTGCTGGTCAAGAGGGCGTGTTCACCCTGGCCGGGTTCAAGGACGAGTGCGACCTGACGAGGGCACGCAAAAGGCGTCCGGCTCTGTGTCGGGCCGGACGCCCTCTACCTACCTACACCCACTCCACGGCCGAGACGATGCGCCCACCGTCTTGCCGAGGGGCAGGAAGCGGCGTTCGCCGCAGCGTGCGCGAAGCCTGCTCACGCTCTCTCGCACCGAGCCCTCGAAGGATCTCGGCCCGCTCCACATCGGTCATGCCTGCGAGCGACTCAGCCATCCGCCGGACAGCATCTGCGCTGGTCACGAGGGTTTTACCACCGTGAGCGGGAGCATCTTCTTACCGCTCTCGCTCAGTTGTGGCCATGTGTCGAACTGCGGGCACACGCCGCAGTCGAAGCACGGGGTCCAGCGGCAGTCCTCGACCTCGGTCTCGTCCAGCGAGTCCTGCCAGTCCTCCCAGAGCCAGTCCTTGTCGAGACCGGAGTCCAGGTGGTCCCAGGGCAGGACCTCCTCGTACGTCCTCTCGCGGGTGGTGTACCAGTCGACGTCCACGCCGAAGGCGGGGAGCGCCTTCTCCGCGCTCCTCATCCAGAGGTCGTAGCTGAAGTGCTCGCGCCAGCCGTCGAACCGGCCGCCGGACTCGTAGACCTCGCGGATGACGGAGCCGACCCGGCGGTCGCCGCGGGAGAGCAGGCCCTCCACGATGCCGGGCTTGCCGTCGTGGTAGCGGAAGCCGATGGAGCGGCCGTACTTCTTGTCGTCGCGGATCTTGTCCCGGAGCTTCTTCAGCCGGGCGTCGGTGTCCTCGGCGCTGAGCTGCGGGGCCCACTGGAAGGGGGTGTGGGGCTTGGGGACGAAACCGCCGATGGAGACGGTGCAGCGGATGTCGTTCTGGCCGGACACCTCGCGGCCCTTGGCGATCACGTTGACCGCCATGTCGCCGATCTGGAGGACGTCCTCGTCGGTCTCGGTGGGCAGGCCGCACATGAAGTACAGCTTCACCTGGCGCCAGCCGTTCCCGTACGCGGTGGCGACCGTCCGGATCAGGTCCTCCTCCGAGACCATCTTGTTGATGACCTTGCGCATCCGCTCGGAGCCGCCCTCGGGGGCGAAGGTGAGCCCGGACCTGCGGCCGTTGCGGGTCAGCTCGTTGGCCAGGTCGACGTTGAACGCGTCGACGCGGGTGGAGGGCAGCGAGAGCCCGATCTTGTCCTCGGTGTACCGGTCGGCGAGGCCCTTGGCGATGTCGGCGATCTCGCTGTGGTCGGCGGAGGAGAGCGAAAGGAGGCCGACCTCCTCGAAGCCGGTGGCCTTGAGGCCCTTGTCGACCATCTCGCCGATGCCGGTGATGCTTCGCTCCCGCACGGGGCGCGTGATCATGCCGGCCTGGCAGAAACGGCAGCCGCGGGTGCAGCCCCGGAAGATCTCCACCGACATCCGCTCGTGGACGGTCTCGGCGAGCGGGACCAGGGGCTGCTTCGGGTAGGGCCACTCGTCGAGGTCCATGACGGTGTGCTTGGACACGCGCCACGGCACACCGGACCTGTTGGGCACGACGCGGCCGATGCGGCCGTCGGGGAGGTACTCGACGTCGTAGAAGCCCGGGACGTACACGCCTCCCGTCCTCGCGAGGCGGAACAGGACCTCCTCGCGGCCTCCCGGTCGGCCCTCGGCCTTCCAGGCGCGGATGATCTCGGTGATCTCCAGGACGGCCTGCTCACCGTCGCCGATGACGGCGCAGTCGATGAAGTCCGCGATCGGCTCGGGGTTGAAAGCGGCGTGCCCGCCCGCCAGCACGATGGGGTGGTCGACGGTGCGGTCCTTGGACTCCAGCGGGATGCCCGCCAGGTCGAGGGCGGTGAGCATGTTGGTGTAGCCGAGCTCGGTGGAGAAGCTGAGCCCGAAGACGTCGAAGGCGCCGACGGGGCGGTGGCTGTCCACGGTGAACTGGGGCACCTTGTGCTCGCGCATCAGCTCCTCGAGGTCCGGCCAGACGCTGTACGTGCGCTCGGCGAGGACGCCGTCACGCTCGTTGAGCACCTCGTAGAGGATCATGACGCCCTGGTTGGGCAGCCCGACCTCGTACGCGTCCGGGTACATGAGAGCCCAGCGGACGTCGCATTCGTCCCACGGCTTGACGGTGGAGTTCAGCTCACCGCCGACGTACTGGATGGGCTTCTGCACATGCGGGAGCAGAGCTTCGAGCTGTGGGAAGACCGACTCGGCAGACATCTGAGGACTTTCGTGAGCTGGACGGGCAGGGGTGACCATCCAGCGTACCCCGGTGCTCAGCCCTTGAGCGCCGTCCGGAGCCCGGGCCTCGACGCCCTCGCCCAGGCGTGCGGCAGTTCGTGCTCCCGGCGGGCGGCGGCCGTCTCCTCCTCCCCGTACAGGAGCCCCCAGGTGAAGGCGGTCTCGCCCGCCGCGTGCGCCTGGACGGCGAGGGTGCGCAGGGTGTCGCGGGCCACGACGCCGTCCTGGTGGTCGCCGAGCAGCGACTGGACGGCCTTCATCCGCTTGGCGAACCTTCTGGCGGGTTTCCCGAGCGCCGGCCCGGCGGCCTCCGCCGCGTAGCGTGCGCGCTTGGCCGCCTTGCGGGCCTCGTGCACCGCCACGTCCCGCTCGTGGCCGGGCGGCTGTTCCAGGGCGTGGGCGACACGGGCGGCCAGCCGCCGGTAGTCCTTGAGGACGGCCCGGGGCAGCACCTTGCCGGGCGCGCGGTCGGCGGCCTCGCGCAGCGGCGGGTCCGCCAGCAGGGCGTCGAGGCTGTCGAGG
>NZ_JBEXWB010000262.1:0-9154 GCF_040629645.1 Streptomyces sp. NPDC005899
GGCTGCTCCCGCCGCGCGGGGGCGGGCTGCCCGGAGGCCGGCGTCCGCGCCGGGCCACCCGGTGGCAGGGGTTGCGGCAGGAGGAGGGCGAGAACCTCCCCCACCTCCTTCTCCTCCCCCACCGCGGCCACCCGGTGGAGGTGGCCCGCCTCGGTCACCTCGACGTCCTGTACGGCCTTCGAGGTCTCCAGCGAGACCACCTCGGTGCCGGGCTCCACCCACTCGCCCTCGTCCACCAGCCAGTCCGTGAGCAGGTAGCTGGAGTCGTTGTTGTTGAGCTTGGGTACGACGAGCGGGACACCTTCGGGCACGTCCGCCGTCTCCTCGGACGTGGCGTCCGCCGGAGCCCCGGCCGGACGGTCGCCGTCCCGGCCGACGGCGGCGGCGATGCCCTGCGTGATGCCGTCGGCACCGAGGAGGATCCGGGCCTCCAGGTGCGCGGCGGTGGGGATGATCGAGTCGGCGGAGTTCAGGAGCAGTACCGGACCGCGCAGGGAGGACCAGATCCGCTCGTACAGGAGTCGGGCCACCTCGGCGCCCCAGGTGCCGCCGGCGGTACTCTCCTCGACCACGGCGACGCGTCCCGCCGAGGCGAGCAGCGGCAGCACCGGGTCCAGGTCGAGCGGGTAGAGCTGGGCGGGCGTCAGCAGGTGCACCGAGCGGCCGTGTTCGGCGCGCAGCCGGCGGGCGGCCTCCAGGGCCCGGTGGGTCATGCCGCCCGGGGCCAGGACGACCACGTCCGGCGCGGGGCCGCCCTCGGACCGCGGGAAGGTGTGCGCCCAGCCCGTGGCGGATCCGAGCATCTCGAAGCGGAAGAGGTCGTCCACCCGGCCGTCGCGGAACATGCGACGGGTGTAGAGGACCTTGTCCTCGAAGAAGATGCCGGGCTCACCTCGGTCGAGGGCGGCACCCAGCACGGATCGAGCGTCGTGGAAGGGCGAGAGCTCGTACAGCGCGAGGTTGGGGATGCCGATGAAGTGCTTCTGCGGGCTCTGGCTGTGGGTCGGCCCGTAGCCGCGGTTGCCGCCCACCGGGCAGCGCACCACGAGGGACACGGGTACGTGGTGTCCGTACATGGAGACCGACTTGGAGGCGAAGTTGAGCAGCTGGTCGAAGGCGAGGGCGATGAAGTCGCCGAACATGATCTCGACGATGACCTTGTCGCCGCACAGGGCGAGCCCTCCGCCGGCCCCGACGATGCCGCCCTCGCTCAGCGGCGTGGACAGCACCCGCCCCGGGAAGCCGGTCGAGAGCCCCTTCGTGATCTTGAAGGCTCCGCCGTAGGGGTCCAGCAGGTCCTCGCCGAGGAGGTGGAGGTCCTCGTGGTGGGCGAAGAGCTGGTGCAGCGAACGGTTGAGGTGCTCCGCGACGCGCGGCGCGATGGAGGCGAGCGGGTCGCTCGCGACCGCTGTCATGCCGGAAGTCCCTTCTCCACCAGGAGCGTGCGCAGGTCGCCGACGCTCCGGCAGGATCTGGCCTGCCTGGGGGTGAGCCGTACGCCGAACTCCCGGCCCACGGCGGCGATGATCTGCACGTGCCGCAGGCTGCTCCAGTCCGCGGTCGTGGCCGCGCCGGTACTGTCGTCGATCCGCGTCTCCTCGACGCCGAGCACCTCGGCGACGATCCTGTCCAGTGCGCTCATGCGGTGACACCCACTCCCGAACCGGTCAGCGCCGGCCAGCTCGACGGCGGCCGGGCGGACACGTCCGCCACGAGGTCGGCGATCCGCGCACGGGTGCGTGCGTCGATCGCGGCGAACTGGTCCGGGAACCGCCGCGCGTAGGCGACGCTCCACTCCCCGGCACGGACGGCGGCCAGCTCCTCCTCGGAGCGGGTGTCGTCGCCCTTGCTGTGCGGTCCGAGCCGCAGGCAGTGGAACTCGACCACTGCGGGTGTGCTGTCGCGGCGTATGCCGTCCACCAAGGGGGCCAGCTCCTCCCGGATCACGTTGACGTCGGTGCTGCGCACTTCGCGGTACTCGATGCCGAAGGCGGCGGCGCGGTCCGCGATCGTGCCCGCCATCTGCTGCCGGGTGGGGGTGGACTGGGCGATCGCGTTGTTCTCCACGACGACCAGCAGCGGCACCTTCCACAACTGGGCCATGTTCAGGGCCTCGTAGACGGAGCCCTCACCCCAGGTGCCGTCGCCGATGTGCGCGACCGCGATGCGCCCCTCGCCTTCCCGCCGCAGGTGCAGGGCGACGCCGGCGGCCACCGGCAGGCTCTGGCCCTGCACGCCGGTCGAGAGGAAGCCCGCACGGTAGATGTGCTGGCTGCCTCCCACCCCGGCGCACACCGCCCCCGACCGCCCCATGATCTCCGCGAGCAGTCCCGCGGGATCCTCGAACCTCGCCAGGTAGTGGCCGTGTCCGCGGTGGTTGCTGAAGACGAAGTCGTCACGGAGCAGCGGGGCCAGCGCGACCGGCACGTACTCCTGCCCGAGACAGGTGTGGGTGGTGCCGTTGAGCTTCCCTTCGGCGAACAGGTCCAACAGAGCGAGCTCGCAATTCCTGATCAGCAACAGGAGTTCGAGGTCCTCGTCGGCAAGCCTCGTGACGTCGGGCAACGCGCCGGTCGCCTTCCCTCGCATGTCTCCTCCGCGGTTCTCGTCGGTGTGGCCGGTCGTGCGGCGGTTCGCGTGCCGGCGGGAGTCAGCCGTTGTCCCGCGCCATGGCCTCCGCGAGGCTCCTGGGCCGCATGTCGGTCCAGTTCTCGTTGATGAAGTCGAGGCACGCCTGCCGTCCGTCCGCGTCCTTGGCCACCGTCCATCCGGCGGGCACCTCCACGTACGAAGGCCACAGGGAATGCTGCCCCTCGTCGTTCACCAGGACCAGGTACGTACCGTTCTCGTCCTCGAAGGGATTCGCCATCGCTTTTCCTTCCCCGTAATGGGTTTACGGGGCCGGACGGCATGCCCGGACCCCGTGCCACGACCACCGAAGGCTATACAGCAATTACGCGAACTGACCATCCCGGAATTCACCGTGCGGAGGAACGGCCCGCGAGGGCCGCCGCGCGCACCACGGCCGCCGCACCCCGCTGCCCCCGCCTCCGACCGGCCGTCCGGCCAGGCACGCGGACGGCGCCGTGTCCTGCCGACGGGACAGCCGCGGGGCGGGCGGGCCTTGATGTGCCCGCACCGCCGGTCTAGCGTGACACCACCGGCTTCTTCCGCGTCGGGTGAATTGCGCTTCGACGGCGTGCCGTGGCCCGCGGGGCGGCCGGCCGCCCCGGCCGGCGAATGTCTCCGGGCGGGACGCATTGTTCCGCCACCGGGCGACCGCATCGACATCACCGCTGTGCACCGGTTTCTGTCCCGAATTCTCCGGTGGAGAAACGGGACCGCATACGCACGCACGGAAAAGCAACGAGGAGGAAAACCCATGCAGGTTTCACCGGCGGGCGGCGAGGCGCTCACGGCGACCAGTGGCACGGACATCGAGCACTCCGTCGTGGAGTGGCTGCGCGGCGAACTGGACGATCAGGAGATCACCGCCTCCGACAACTTCCTCGACGTCGGCGGCCATTCCCTGACGTTCGCCCGGCTGAACAGGTTCCTCGGCGAGACCTTCGGAGTCGTCCTCGACACCAGGACGGCCTACTCCGAGTCGCTGGGTGTGGCCGTGGCGAAGTCACTGCCGTCCGAAACCCACTGAAGACGACCACCAGACGAGGGAGCAGCATGACCACCAGCGCACGCACCGATTCCTCCTTGACCGACGAGCAGGTCGCCTCGTTCCACGAGAACGGCTACATCGGCCCGCTGACCATCTACACACCCGACGAGATGGACCGGATGTGGAAGGAGATCCGGCGCGAGTCGCTGGACCGCAGCCACGCCGCCTACCCGGAGGTGGACGCGGGTTTCGGCGCCCCGAACATCTTCAACTACGACCGCCACCTCGACGTCGACCTGCTGGCCCGGCACATCTGCAACCGGAAGATCATCGACAAGGTGGCCACGCTCCTCGGTCCCGACCTGCTCTGCTGGCGCACCGAGTTCTTCCCCAAGTACCCCGGCGACGAGGGCACGGACTGGCACCAGGCGGACACGTTCGCCAACGCCAGCGGCAAGCCCCAGCTGCTGTGGCCCGGCGAGACCGACAGCAACTTCGGGGGCGGCACGCTGACGGTGTGGACGGCGTTCACCGACTCCACCGAGGAGAACGGCTGTCTGCAGATCATCCCCGGTACCCACACCAAGATGAACTACGACGAGACCCGCACGATGGACTTCGACCAGAGCCGCATCAACGCCGAGATCAAGGACGGCGTGCCGCGGGGGTTCTTCGGCTACGACTACCGCCAGCTCCAGGTGGACGCCGACTGGAAGCCCAACGAGGAGGACGCGGTCTCCCTCGTCATGGAGAAGGGGCAGTGCGTCATCTTCCTGTCGACACTGATGCACGCCTCCCTGCCGAACGTCTCCACCGGCAAGGGCTACCGCATGGGATTCGCCTCCCGCTACGTGCCCACCTCCGTGCGCGTCTACCCGGACACGGACCAGATCGAGGAGTACGGCGGCAACATCTCGCTGGACAAGTGGTCGGCCGTCCTCGTCAGCGGTGAGGACACCTACGGCCACAACAAGATCGGGACCAGGACGCTGCGCGGGACCGAGTACCGGTCCGCCTGACAGCCCGTCACGGGGGAGGGGCGCCCCTCCGGCCCCTCCCCCGGCCCACCGACCACCGCGCGGCCGCGTCCGTTGCACCGCCCGGCCGCTGCCCTTCCCGGGAGCGTCATGGACGACCGAGCGGCGAGGCCCGTCATCGCCTTCATCCCCCCGTCGGGCTGCGGTGCCGGTTACTTCCGGCCGCTGCGCAGGGCGCTCGGGGCCCGTGTCGTCTTCCGTGCACTGGAACTCCCGGGGCACGGGAGGCGGTTCGAGGAACCGTGCCTGCGCGACGCCGCCGCGGCGGTGCGGGATCTGGCCGGCCGCCTCGGCGGGCGGGTCGACGCCGTGTACGGGGAGAGCCTCGGGGCGTACGTGGGGCTGGCGCTGGCGGCGGAGCTCCCCCAGGACCGCCCGCCCGTCCTGCTGGCCGTCTCCAACACCCCGCCCTCGGCGCGCGAGTCCCCACCCACGTGGGAGACGGCCGACCTCGCGGAGGCGGTCGCCCTGCTGACGGCCATGGGCGGCGAGGTCCCGGCGGAGGTCCTGGAGGATGCCGCGCTGTCCGCCCACGCCTTTCCCCTCATCCGGGACGACCTGCTCCTGTCCGGCTCCTTCCTCGAGTCACTGCGCACCACCCGCTGCGCCGGCGACATCCGGGTCCTGGCCGGGCGGGACGACACCTCGACGGGCCGGCTGGGCGCGTGGGCGCGGCACACCTCGGGCCGGTGCACCGTCGTGACCCTGCCGGGTGGGCACCTGCTCTCGGCGGAGAACCCGTCCGCCGTCGCCGAGGCCGTCCTGGAAGCTCTGCCGCGCGGTTCCGAGGACGCGGGCCGGGCTCCGGAAGCAGCCCGGCCCATCCCTCCAGCAAAGGAATCGACATGGTGACCCTGCTCGCAGCCGGGCCGATGCCCGGGATCAGCCATCACCAGATGCTGCTCCTGCTGCTGCAGTTCGCGGTGCTCCTCACCTCGGCCGTGCTGCTCGGCCGACTCGCCACCTGGCTGCGGATGCCCGCCGTGGTGGGCGAGCTGGCCGCGGGTGTGCTCCTCGGGCCCTCGGTCTTCGCGAACCTGCTCCCCGGCCTCTCGGGCTGGCTGCTGCCCCGCGACCCGTCCCAGCTGCACCTGGTGAGCGCGGTGGCGCAGTTCGGTGTGCTGCTGCTGGTCGCCCTCACCGGGGCGCACATCGACCTCGAGCTCTTCCGGCGTAAGGGCAGAGCCATCGGGTACGTCAGCGCCGGCAGTGTGCTGCTGCCCCTGGCCCTCGGCATCGGCGTGGGCCTCGTGGTGCCCGCCACGCTGAGGGGGCCGGAGGCGGACCGTGCGACCTTCGCCCTGTTCATGGGCATCGCGGTGGCGATCAGCGCCCTGCCGGTGATCGCCAAGACGCTGCTCGACATGCGCCTGCTGCACCGCGACGTCGGGCAGTTGATCATCGGCTCCGCCGCCGTGAGCGACATCGTGGGGTGGTTGCTGCTCTCCATCGTGTCGGCCATGGCCGCCACCGGTGTCGAGGCCGGTCCCGTGGTGCGGACCGTCGCCTACCTGATCGCCGTACTCGCCTTCACCGCTGTCGTCGGACGGCCGCTGGCCCGGGCGGTCCTCACCCGCGCCGGGAGCGAGAAGCACCCCGAGAGCGGCATCGCGATCATCGTCGTCCTCGTCATCGCCTCGGCGGCGGGCACGCACGCGCTCGGCATGGAACCGATCCTCGGCGCGTTCCTGTGCGGCCTCGTCGTCGGTTCGCTGGGCTCGACGGGCCGCAAGCCGCTGAGCGCGGCGCGGCCGTTCGTCATGTCCGTTCTCGCCCCGCTGTTCTTCGCGACGGCGGGCCTCCAGGTCGACCTGGGCGCCCTGGTCCGGCCCGAGGTGTTCCTCGCCGGTGTCGGCATCCTGGCTGTCGCCGTGGTCAGCAAGCTGGCCGGCGGGTACGTCGGGGCCCGCATGGGGCGGCTCGGCCACGGTGAGGCACTGGCCATCGGCGCCGGGCTCAACGCGCGCGGCGTGGTGGAGATCGTGCTGGCCACGGTGGGTCTCCAGCTGGGCGTGCTGACCACCGCCTCGTACACGGTCATCATCCTGGTCGCCGTGGTCACCTCGATGATGGCACCGCCGATGCTGCGCTACGCGACCCGCGGCATCCCCACGACGTCGGACGAGGTGCGGCGGGAGCGGGAGTTCAGCGCGGTCTGAGTCACACGTGAGGGGGGAGCCCGGCACTGCCGGGCTCCCCCCTCACGTGTCCGCGGAAGGCGGGTCAGGGGCGTGCGGGGGCGGGACTCCGTCGCGGTGGGTCGGGGAGGCTCGCGTGGTCGAGCTTGCCGTTGGGGGCGAGCGGCAGGCGGTCCAGGGTGACGAACGCGGCCGGGATCATGTAGCTGGGCAGCCGGTCGGCCACGTGACGGCGCAGGACGCGCGGGGCCGGTGCGGGCACCGGGCCACCGCCTGGGCCCGGGGCGGGGACGACGTACGCGACGAGCCGGCTGCCGTCCGACGCGGGGTCGGGGCGCAGCACCACGGCGGCCTGCGCGACACCGGGGTGCCCGGTGAGCGCGGCCTCGATCTCCGCCGGCTCGATGCGGAAGCCGCGGAGCTTCATCTGGGCGTCCCCGCGCCCGAGGTGTTCCAGCTGCCCGTCCGCGTTCCACCGGGCCATGTCGCCGGTGCGGTACATGCGCGACCCGGGTGCGCCGAAGGGATCGGCGACGAACCGTTCCGCGGTCGCGTCCGGCCGGCCCGCGTACCCCCGGGCCACCGAGCCGGCGACGTACAGCTCCCCCGTGGTGCCCGGGGGGACCGGGGCGAGTCCGGGGCCGAGCACGTAGGCGCGCATGTTGCCGATCGGCCTCCCGATCGGCACCCCGGCGCCCTCCCAGCCGTCCGGGACGGTGCAGGTCGTCGCGTAGAAGCTCTCCGTCTGTCCGTACGCGTTGACGATCGCGGCGCCGGGGACGGCCTCGCGCACCCGGCGCACGAGTTCCGGTGCCAGCCGCTCCCCGGCGAACATGAGGGTGTCGGCGTGGAGCCGGCCGGCCACCTGGCCCAGCAGCTCGGCGAAGACCGAGGGGACGGTGTGCAGCACTCCGCCGCGCCATCCGCCGCGTTCGGCGACCACGAGCACGTCGCGCACGACCTCGACCGTGGCGCCGGTGGCCAGGGCGGTGAACACCTCGAAGACGGACACGTCGAAGTTGATCGAGGTCCCGGCCAGCATCCTCGTGCCGGGCCCGACGCCGGCCACCTCCGCGAGCCCGCACACACCGTTGACGATGTTCGCGTGGGTCAGGGAGACACCTTTGGGTCTCCCCGTGGACCCGGAGGTGTACATCACGTAGGCGAGCCGGTCCGGCTGCGGCGGCGAGGGCAGCTCCGCCCCGCCCGCCGCTTGCGGTGCCGTGGGTTCGTCCAGCAGGCATACGGGCAGGGCGTGCGCGGGCAGTTCCTGCGCCGTCGCCTCGTCGGTCAGCAGCAGACAGGGGCCCGCGTCGTCCAGCAGGTGGCGGATGCGCTCCGCCGGGTAGCGGGGGTCGACGGGCAGGTACGCGGCACCCGCCCGCATGGTGGCGAGCAGGGCGACGACGAGGTCGCAGGAGCGCGGCAGCGCGAGTGCGACGATCGACTCCGGCCCGGCACCGGCGCGTACGAGGCGGCGGGCCAGCCGGTCGGCGCGGGACCACACCTGACGGTAGGTCAGCCGGGCGTCACCGCTGACCACGGCCACGGCGTCCGGCGTCCGGCCGACCTGCCGCGCCACGAGTTCGGGTACGGAGACGGCCGGCCTGGGGGCCTCGGTGCCGAGCAGCTCGACGAAGAGACGGCGGTGCTCGGCCGGCTCCAGGACGTCCAGCCGGTCCACCGGTGTGCCGGGGTCGGCGGTCACCTGCCTGAGGACCGCGAGGAACCGGCGGCCCAGGGCGGCCACCGTGGGAGCGTCGAACAGGTCGGCGTCGTACTCGATCTCCATGGGGCCGGAGCCGGCTTCCGGCACGGTGCCCGCCGGCGCCCTCAGGATGAGGTCGCACGGTGCCGCGGGGCCCGACAGGAGGCGTTCCCGGGTCACCGCCAGGCCGGGACAGGGGTCGTCCCCGGGCCATGGCGCGAAGTCCCCGCCGGTGTCCAGCAGCACCTGGAAGAGGGGGTGGTGGGCGGCCGGCGGTTCGGGCAGGAGTTCCTCCACCAGCGTCGCGAACGGCACCCGGGAGTACTTCGACGCGGTCAGGGTCCGCTCACGCACCCTCTCCAGCAGCCGGCCGAAGGACGGACCGCCGGACAGGTCCGCCCGCAGCACCCACGTGCGTCCGCTCCCGGGCCCGGTGGCGTCCGCGACACGGGTGCCGATCGGCACGTCGCTCCCGCCGCCGAGCAGGTGGAGGAGTGCGGCGAGCGCCGCCTGGAGCACGGACGTGACACCCGTCCCCATGTCCGCCGCCAGGCCGCGGACATCGTCGTACAGCGCCGGGTCCGGTTCCAGCGCCACCACACCCCGGCGACGGCCGCTCACCGCCGGGCGCGGCCGGTCGAGGGGCAGCGCCTGC
>NZ_JBEXWB010000263.1:0-9147 GCF_040629645.1 Streptomyces sp. NPDC005899
GGGCCGGGCCAGGCGCCCCTCGGTCACAGTAGGCTTCGGCGCGAGAGCCGGAGCCCCTGACCGATGGGGACACACCTGCCGAGGAGCGCCCCGCATGAGCCTGACCCTGAGGACCATCAGCCGAGAGCAGCATCTGGCGTACATCCAGAGTCTGCCGTCGGCAAGTCACTGCCAGGTCCCGGCGTGGGCGGACGTGAAGACCGAATGGCGCTCGGAGAGCCTGGGATGGTTCGACAGGAGCGGTGAGATGGTCGGTGCCGGCCTGGTGCTCTACCGCCAGCTGCCGAAGATCAAGCGCTATCTCGCGTACCTCCCCGAGGGCCCGGTCATCAACTGGTACGCCCCCAACCTCGACGACTGGCTCCGGCCGATGCTCACCCACCTGAAGCAGCAGGGCGCCTTCTCCGTGAAGATGGGTCCGCCCGTCGTCATCCGCCGGTGGGACTCGGCCGCGATCAAGTCGGGCATCCAGGATCCCGACGTGAAGCGCCTGCGGGACGTGGAGGCCACGCACATCGAGCCGCGCGCCTTCGAGGTCGCGGACCGGCTGCGGAAGATGGGCTGGCAGCAGGGCGAGGACGGTGGCGCCGGCTTCGGGGACGTGCAGCCCCGCTACGTCTTCCAGGTCCCGCTCGCCAACCGTTCCCTGGAGGACGTCCTCAAGGGCTTCAACCAGCTCTGGCGCCGCAACATCAAGAAGGCCGACAAGGCCGGCGTCGAGGTGGTCCAGGGCGGCTACGAGGACCTCGCCGAGTGGCAGCGGCTCTACGAGATCACCGCGGTGCGCGACCACTTCCGCCCGCGCCCGCTCTCCTACTTCCAGCGCATGTGGACGGTCCTGAACAACGAGGACCCCAACCGCATGCGTCTGTACTTCGCCCGGCACAACGGCGTGAACCTCTCCGCCGCCACGATGCTCGTCGTCGGCGGGCACGTCTGGTACTCCTACGGCGCGTCCGACAACATCGGACGTGAGGTGCGGCCCTCCAACGCGATGCAGTGGCGGATGCTGCGTGACTCCTACGCCATGGGTGCCACCGTCTACGACCTGCGCGGCATCAGCGACTCCCTGGACGAGACGGATCACCTCTTCGGCCTGATCCAGTTCAAGGTCGGCACCGGCGGCGAGGCCGTCGAATACGTCGGCGAGTGGGACTTCCCCCTCAACAAGCTGCTGCACAAGGCGCTCGACATGTACATGTCTCGCCGCTGAGCACGGCCCCATTCCGCGTTCCAGTTCCTCACCCCTCGATCCACTCGCAGCCACCAGAAAGGTTCCGGGCCGGCCATGGCGCTCTCCCTCTACGTCGACACCGCGCGCTGGCGGGCGCACCAGAAGTCCGTGCTCGACCAGTTCCCCGGTCTCGTGCCCGTCTGCAAGGGCAACGGATACGGCTTCGGCCACGAGCGGCTCGCCGACGAGGCGATCCGCTTCGGTTCCGACACGCTGGCCGTCGGGACCACGTACGAGGCCGCCCGCATCAAGGACTGGTTCAGCGGCGACCT
Source organism: Streptomyces sp. NPDC005899 (assembly GCF_040629645.1). Classification (NCBI taxonomy): domain Bacteria; kingdom Bacillati; phylum Actinomycetota; class Actinomycetes; order Kitasatosporales; family Streptomycetaceae; genus Streptomyces; species Streptomyces sp. NPDC005899. The sequence goes on from NZ_JBEXWB010000263.1 coordinate 1,507, forward strand.
GCTGGTCCTCACGCCATTCCGCAGGGGTGAGGAGCCGGTGCCGCTGCCCGACCGCGTCATCCGCTCCGTGTCGTCCGTGGACGGCGTGCACGCCCTGGTGGGTGCCCGCGTGGTGATCGAGTGCATGAGCTCGATGAAGCGCCACGGCGTGAAGGAGGAGGAGCTGGGGCTGCTGCACGCCGCGATCGAGGACGTGCGTCTGGAGGGCTTCGCGCTGCACCTGCCCCTGGACCGCACCGACGGTTCGGACGCGGTGGAGGAGGTCATCTCCTGGATGGACCGCCTGCGCGCCGCCCGGCTGCCGCTCCACACCATGTTCGTCAGCCACCTGCGGGCCGAGGAGCTGGCCCGGCTGCAGCAGCAGTTCCCGCAGACCCGCTTCCGTGCCCGCATCGGCACCCGTCTCTGGCTCGGCGACCACGAGGCGACCGAGTACCGCGGGGCGGTGCTGGACGTGACGCCCGTCGTCAAGGGCGACCGGTTCGGTTACCGCCAGCAGAAGGCCGCCTCGGACGGCTGGCTGGTGGTCGTCGCCGGCGGGACGTCGCACGGGGTCGGGCTGGAGGCCCCCAAGGCCCTGCACGGTGTGATGCCGCGGGCCAAGGGCGTCGCACGCGCGGGGCTGGCCACCGTCAACCGCAATCTGTCGCCGTTCGTCTGGTCGGGCAAGCAGCGCTGGTTCGCCGAGCCGCCGCACATGCAGGTCTCGATCCTGTTCGTGCCCTCGGACGCCCAGGAGCCGAAGGTGGGCGACGAACTGGTGGCCCACCTGCGCCACACGACCACCCAGTTCGACCGCCTCGTGGACCGGTAGACCCTCCGGGGGCCGCTCAGCCGGAGACCCGGCCGCCCGCCGTGCCCCGTTCCGCGCGCGGTCCTTCGGCAGCCGGTGCGGGGTGCGGGGCGGCGGGACGCACCAGCCGGGCGAGCGACACCCTGTCCGGCGACCCGTCGAGCACACCGCCCGACGGGTCGTCCGACCCGTCGTACCGCACGGGGTCACGCCCGGGCGTCACGATGTCCCTGACGACCATCGCGCACAGGTACAGCGTGCCCAGGAGATGCAGGGCGATCACCACCTGGTAGCCCTCCTGGGGCAGCCCCTGGTGCTTGTCACCGCTCGTCGTGTACGCGAGGTAGAGCCAGATGCCCAGGAAGTACATCACCTCGCAGGCCTGCCAGACGAGGAAGTCCCGCCAGCGCGGCCTGGCCAGCGCCGCCAGGGGGATCAGCCAGAGCACGTACTGCGGTGAGTAGACCTTGTTCGTGAGGACGAAGGCGGCCACCACCAGGAACGCGAGCTGCGCGAAGCGCGGGCGGTGCCGGGCTCCCATCGCCAGGCCGGCGATTCCCGCGCACAGCACGATCATCAGCAGCACGGAGGCCGTGTTGACGGTGTCGACGTCGATGGGGCGCCCGGTGCGCTGGGTGATGATCAGCCAGAACGATCCGTAGTCGATCTGCCGTTCTTGGCTGAAGGTGTAGAACTTCTTCCAGCCCTCCGGTGCGTACAGCATCACCGGGAGGTTCACCACCAGCCAGGATGCCGCCGCACCGAGCAGCGCGGACCGGCACTCCCGCCACTTGCCCGCTCGCCAGCACAGCAGGAGCAGCGGCCCGAGCAGCAGGACGGGGTAGAGCTTCGCGGCCGTCGCCAGGCCGATGAGGACACCGAAGGCGAGCGTCCTGCCCCGGGACCACATCAGCATGGCCGCGGCCGTCAGCGCGACGGCGAACAGGTCCCAGTTGATCGTCGCGGTGAGGGCGAGCGCCGGCGCGAGGGCGACCAGCAGGCCGTCCCAGGGGCGTCGGCGGTGCGTGCGGGCGACACACACGGCCGTGATCACCGCGCAGATCATCAGCATCCCCGCGTTGACCATCCAGTACATCTGCTCGCGCTGCTGCATGGGGTCGGAGCCGGAGGCCGGTGTCAGCCAGGAGGCGACCTGCATGAACAGGCCGGTGAGGACGGGGTACTCCAGGTACGCCATGTCACCGCTGAGCCGGTCGGCGTAGGGGAGCAGACCGTCGGCGAAGCCGCGTCCGACGAAGAGGTGCGGGATGTCCGAGTAGCACGCGTGCGTGTACTGCGAACTGGTGCCTCGGAACCACGCCCAGTCATAGCAGGGGATCTTCTGCACCATGCCGAGTGCGAACATCCCGATGGCCACGAGCACGACGACCCGCACCGGGGTGAGCGGCCCCGCGCCGAGACGCGCCCAACGGCCCACAGGGCCACCGAGCAGCTCGCTGCCGGCCGCGGCGATCTCGTCCTGCCGCGTCGGCCGTACGACGGGGCGCTCCTGGTCCACGCTCGTGTCTTCTGCGCTTGGCATGCCGCACATCCTGCCGTACCGCGCCGTGTGCGACGCGTGGGCCACGTACACGGGACGCGGGAGGGCCGCCGGCACCTGGTGGGTGCGGGCGGCCCTCGTCACACGTGTCCGGCAGGCGCCCGGCGGGGCTGCCGATGGCGCGGAGCTACCCGCCGCCTCCGAGGAACCCGCCGTTGGTGCCGTTGGTGTTGCCGTTGGTGTTGCCGTTGCTGTTGCCGTTCGTGGTGCCGGTCGAGCCGTCGGCGCCCTCGGTGGTCCCGGTGGTCGTCCCGCCGTCCTCCGTGCCGCCGTCCGCGGTACCCCCGCCGGGGTTCCCGGTGGTGGTCCCGCCGTTGTCGTTCCCGTTGCTGGTGCCGCCGTCGGGATGCTCGCACTCCCAGTCCCACGCGTTGCACGTGCGGGTCGGTGTGGGGGACGGGGTCGTCGCGCTCGGCGACGGCGTGGCCGGCGGCTCGCTGGACTCCGAGGGCGAGGGCGTCGGGCTGGGCGTGGGGCTGGGGCTCGGCGAAGCGCCACCGCCGTACAGTTCCTCGCCGAAGGGCTCCGGCTTCGGGAAGCCGACGACCTTCATGCCCTTCGTCGCCGCGGCCATGTAGTCGTGCCAGATCTGCGCGGGGAACGAGGCTCCGTGGATCTTCTCCTCGCCACCCGTACCGAACATCTTCAGGAACTCGCGGTTCTTCTTCGTCTCGTCGTCGTCCAGCCGGAACATGCTGACGGCGGTCGAGATCTGCGGGGTGTAGCCCACGAACCAGGCCGACTTGTTGCCGTCCGTGGTACCCGTCTTGCCGGCCACGTCGCGGCCGGGAAGCCGGGCGGGTGTGCCGGTTCCGTGTTCGACGACGTTCTGCAGGACGTCGGTGACGTTGTCGGCGATGACCCGTTGGAACGCCGTCCTGGTCACCGTCTTGTGCTGGTAGATGACCTCGCCCTTGTGCTTCACCTCGGTGACCGAGAACGGGTCGTTCTGCTTGCCGCTGGTCGCGAAGGTGGCGTAGGCCCCTGCCATCCGGATGGCGCTCGGCGAGGACGTACCGATGGAGAACGAGGGGACGTGCGAGTCCGCCATGTACTGGTCGTCGTTCAGCCCCGCGGCGACGGCGACGTCCTTCACCTTGTCCGTGCCGACGTCCATGCCCAGCTGCACGTAGGGGGAGTTCGCCGACTCCTGCATGGCCGTACGCAGGGTGATCGGTCCGTAGGAGTGGTGTCCGTCATTCGTCTGGAGCCACTGCCCGCCGTCCTCGTTGTGCCAGACCTCGCCGTTCCACTTCTTGATCTGCAGCTTGTCGTCGCCGTTGTAGACGCTCTTGGGCGAGACGGGGGTCCGCTCCGCCTCACCCTGCACCTCGCCCAGCTTCGGGTCGCGTTTCCCGTACTCCATGGCCGCCGCCAGCACGAAGGGCTTGAACGTCGAGCCGACCTGTGCGCCCGTGACGTCGGCGTTGTTGGTGTAGTGCTTCGTCGCGTCCTGGCCGCCGTAGGTGGCCAGGATCGCCCCGGTCCTGGTGTCGACCGAAGCCCCGCCGAACTCGACGTGCGTGTCCTTGGTCGGACGCTTCTCCGGGTCGATCTTGGCCTTGTACACCTTCGTGACCGCGGCTTCGAGTTCCCTGACCTTGTTCCTGTCGAAGGTGGTGTGGATCTCGTAACCGCCCTGTGCCAGCTGCCGCTCGGTGATGTCGTGTTCGTTGTGCGCGAGGAAGTACTTGGTGGCCAGGTCCACGAGGTACCCCGTCTGGCCGCCGAGCTTGGCTTCCTTCTTCGGCTCATGGGGCATGGGGAAGGTCTTGTACTTCGCGCGCTCGGCCGCTGCCAGGCGGCCGTCCTTGACCTCCTCGTCGAGGATCCACTGCCAGCGCTTCTTCGCCCGCTCGGTGTTCTTCTCCCTCGTGGCCTGCACCCGGTCCACGTCGGGTGCGCCCGCGGGGTCGTAGTAGCTCGCGCCCTTGAGGAGACTCGCCAGGAAGGCGCACTCGCTCGCGTCCAGCTCCGTGGCGTCCTTGCCGTAGTACGCCCGCGCCGCGGCCTGGAGCCCGGAGGCGCCGCGGCCGTAGTAGGAGACGTTGAGGTAGCCCTCCATGACCTTCTCCTTGCTCACGGTCCGTCCGACCTTGAGCGTGATGAAGAGCTCCTTGAACTTGCGGCTCAGCGTCTGGTCCTGCGTGAGCATCGAGTTCTTCACGTACTGCTGGGTGATCGTCGAGCCGCCCTGCGTCTCACCTCCCCTGGCCATGTTGTAGAAGGCACGGGCGATACCCATCGGGTCGATCCCGTAGTCGTCCTTGAACGACTTGTTCTCGGCCGAGATGACGGCGTTCCGCATGTCCTTGGGGATCTGCGCGTAGTCGATCCACTGCCGGTTGACGGAACCACCGGTGGCGACCATCTGCGTGTTGTCGGACCAGTAGTAGACGTTGTTCTGCGCCTTGGCGATGTCCTTCACCTCAGGCGTCGTGACGAGCGCGTACGCCACGCCGGCCACACCCATGAGGAGGCCCAGGAAGCCCAGGCACAGCCCGGAGACCAGCTTCCACGAGGGCACCCAGCGGCGCACGCCGTACTTTCCGGCCCGGGGGTAGTCGATGTAGCGCTTCTTGCCGGGCCCGCCGTCGGCCCGGCCCCGGCCGCGCCCCTCCGGCCCTCCGGGGTCCCCGCCACCGCGCCGCCGGCCGCCTCCGCCCCGCTGCGCGGCGCGACGGGCCTCGGCACGGCTGCCGTACGACGGTTCCTCGCCGTACACGTCCGAGGGTGCTGCTGGCGTTGCTCTGCGTGACGGGCCGTTACGGCGTCCGGCAGACTGCTGGGCGGCTCGTCTGGCCGCGGCACGTCCGCCACCTTGCGGTTGCGGCGCTTTGCGACGGTGCTCGCTCATCGAACGACTACTCCTCGGGCAGGCGAGAGCGCCTGGAAGCGGCAGTTGAGATCCGGTCCCCCCGAATTACGGACAAGCCCTGCGGAAGGCTCATCCGCAGTACATCCGGCAGTCCGCGATAACTGACGCACGAAGGCGTCTCACGGTTCCCGGTGGTCTGCATCCCGCACAGACTACGCAGGGTCAAAAACCTCCTGGGGCCGAACTTCACCCCAAAGCACGCAAGTCACTCCCCAGTAATCGGCGATGTGACGCCGCTCACTCCGGTCGCCCTTGTCGAACATGACGTCCCGATCTATCGTGCTGATGTATCGAGTCGATACATCAGCGCGGCATAAGGTGGCCTCCGGGCCCTGCGGCAGCACCCGGCGAACGAGGAGGCGAAGGTGAGCAGACGCTCCGGCATCCTCGAATTCGCCGTGCTGGGCCTGCTCCGTGAGTCCCCGATGCACGGGTACGAGCTGCGTAAACGCCTCAACACGTCGCTGGGCATCTTCCGCGCCTTCAGTTACGGCACCCTCTACCCGTGCCTCAAGACGCTGGTCGCCAGCGGCTGGTTGATCGAGGAGACGGCGAGCGATCCGGCACTTCCGCCCACCGCCGGACGCGGGACCCCACCCGCGTCCTCGCTGGCAGGACGTCGCGCCAAGATCGTCTACCGGCTGACGGCGGAAGGTAAGGAGCACTTCGAGGAACTGCTCTCCCACGCCGGCCCGGACGCCTGGGAGGACGAGCACTTCGCCGCTCGCTTCGCCTTCTTCGGGCAGACGGAGCGCGAGGTGCGGATGCGCGTGCTCGAAGGCCGCCGCAGCAGGCTGGAGGAGCGCCTCGAGAAGATGAGCGCCTCCCTGGCCCGCACCCGGGAACGACTCGATGACTACACGCTTGAGCTGCAGCGACACGGCATGGAGTCCGTGGAGCGCGAAGTGCGCTGGCTGAACGAGCTCATCGAGAGCGAGCGGTCGGGACGGGATCAGCGACGATCCTCCCCCGAGGGCTCCACTCAGCACGACACATCAGGAGAGACGGGCGGCCTGCCCCGGCACCGGGACCACACCCGGCCGGATCCGTCCGACGACACCAAGTGAAACCCCCGCGGAGCCGTGAGGCGCCGACGGGGAACACCGAGAACAACAGGGAGCAATCGGCATGGGTTCGGTTCGCGTAGCCATCGTCGGCGTGGGCAACTGCGCCGCCTCACTGGTGCAGGGCGTCGAGTACTACAAGGACGCCGATCCGGCCGGCAAGGTGCCCGGTCTGATGCACGTCCAGTTCGGCGACTACCACGTGAGCGACGTCGAGTTCGTCGCCGCCTTCGACGTCGACGCGAAGAAGGTCGGCCTCGACCTCGCGGACGCCATCGGCGCCAGCGAGAACAACACCATCAAGATCGCCGACGTGCCGAACACCGGTGTGACCGTGCAGCGCGGCCACACCCACGACGGCCTGGGCAAGTACTACCGCGAGACGATCGAGGAGTCCGCGGAGGCCCCGGTCGATATCGTCCAGGTCCTCAAGGACAAGCAGGTCGACGTCCTCGTCTGCTACCTGCCCGTCGGCTCCGAGGTCGCTGCCAAGTTCTACGCGCAGTGCGCCATCGACGCCAAGGTCGCCTTCGTCAACGCCCTCCCGGTGTTCATCGCCGGCACCAAGGAGTGGGCGGACAAGTTCACCGAGGCCGGTGTCCCGATCGTCGGCGACGACATCAAGTCCCAGGTGGGCGCCACCATCACGCACCGCGTGATGGCGAAGCTCTTCGAGGACCGCGGTGTCGTCCTCGACCGCACGATGCAGCTGAACGTCGGCGGCAACATGGACTTCAAGAACATGCTCGAGCGTGAGCGCCTGGAGTCCAAGAAGATCTCGAAGACGCAGGCCGTCACCTCGCAGATCCGCGACCGTGACCTCGGCGCGGACAACGTGCACATCGGCCCGTCGGACTACGTGGCCTGGCTGGACGACCGCAAGTGGGCCTACGTGCGCCTCGAGGGCCGCGCCTTCGGCGACGTTCCGCTGAACCTGGAGTACAAGCTCGAGGTGTGGGACTCCCCGAACTCCGCCGGTGTCATCATCGACGCCGTGCGCGCGGCGAAGATCGCCAAGGACCGGGGCATCGGTGGCCCGATCCTCTCGGCCTCCTCGTACTTCATGAAGTCCCCGCCGGTCCAGTACTTCGACGACGAGGCCCGCGAGAACGTCGAGAAGTTCATCAACGGCGACACCGAGCGCTGACCCGGCTGATCGCGGCAGGATCCGAGCACCGGTGACGAGCGGAAACGCTCCTCACCTTCCGCGGCTCCTCGCGACTCCTGGTGCACGAGGGCCCCTGGGTAATCCTTGGGTTCCAGTGGTCGTCGCAACACCCCAGCTGAAGGGGTGCGGTGGAGTTCGAGATCCGGAAGGACCGGAAGCCGCAGGGACGGAAGAAGC
>NZ_JBEXWB010000264.1:0-9092 GCF_040629645.1 Streptomyces sp. NPDC005899
GTGCCCCGCGTCGATGCCGTCCGGACCCGTCCGGACCGGCTCCGCACAGACGGCGGTGGCGATCGGCGCCCCGGGCCCGGCCGTGCCGAGCGCCACGCGCAGCCCGGATCCGCCCGAGTCGACACCGAGGACGAACGGCCCGGCCGGAGTCACGGAAGTCGCCAGTCGACCGGCTGCGCCCCCTGGCGCTCCAGGAGTTCGTTGGTCCGGCTGAACGGGCGCGAGCCGAAGAAGCCGCGGTCCGCCGACATGGGGGAGGGGTGCGAGGACTCGATCGCCGGGTAGTCACCGAGGAGGGGCCGCAGATTGCGGGCGTCGCGTCCCCACAGGATCGACACCAGCGGGGTGCCCCGGGCCACCAGCGCGCGGATGGCCTGCTCGGTGACCTCCTCCCAGCCCTTGCCCCGGTGCGCGGCCGGCCGCCTGGGGGCCGTGGTGAGCGCCCTGTTGAGCAGGAGGACCCCCTGGCGCGTCCAGGGCGTCAGATCGCCGCTGGAGGGCCGGGGGACGCCGAGATCGGACTGGAGTTCCCGGAAGATGTTCTCCAGGCTCCCCGGCAGCGGTTGGACGTCAGGTGCCACCGCGAAGCTCAGGCCGATCGCGTGTCCCGGCGTGGGGTAGGGGTCCTGCCCGACGATCAGGACGCGTACGTCCTCGAAGGGTTGCTGGAACGCCCGCAGGACGTTCGGACCCGCGGGGAGGTAGGTGCGCCCCGCGGCGATCTCCCCGCGCAGGAAGTCCCCCATGCCGGCGACGCGTTCGGCCACCGGCTCGAGGGCCGGCGCCCACCCGGGTTCGACGATTTCTTTCAACGGTCGTGCTGCCACGGGGCGCACTCTACTGGTGCTCCACCGGTGTGACGACCACACCGGTCATCCGCCGGTCACCAGAGCACCGCCGCTCGCACGCACAGGACGTCGGGCAGGTGCGAGGCGAGCTGCCGCCAGCTGTCGCCGTCGTCCGCGCTGGCGTACACCTCGCCGTTGCGGTTGCCGAAGTAGACGCCGGCCGGGTCCGCGTCGTCCGTGCAGAGGGCGTCGCGCAGCACCGTGCCGTAGTGGTCGCCGTCCGGGAGGCCCCGGGAGAGGGGCTCCCAGCTCTCGCCCGCGTCCTGCGTACGGAAGACCCGGCAGCGGCGGCCGGCGGGGACCCGGTCCGCGTCCGCGTTGATCGGGAAGACGTAGAGCGTGTTCGCGCGGTGCGGATGGGCGGCGGCCGCGAAGCCGAAGTCCGAGGGCAGGCCGGCGCCGATGCCGGTCCAGCTGTCCCCGGCGTCGTCGCTGCGGAAGACGCCCCAGTGGTTCTGCAGGTACAGCCGGTCGGGGTCGGCGGCGTCCCGGGTGACCTTGTGCACGCACTGGCCGAACTCGGGGTCGGGATCCGGCAGGAAGACGGCGGAGACGCCTCTGTTGGCGGGCGCCCAGCGCTCGCCGCCGTCCTTCGTGCGGAACACGCCCGCGGTGGAGACCGCGACGGTCACCGCGTCCGCGTCCCTGGGATCCGTCAGCACGGTGTGCAGGCCCTCGCCGCCCCCGCCCGGCACCCACCGCGATCTCGTCGGGTGCTCCCAGAGCGGCCGGACCAGTTCGAAGGACTCACCGCCGTCCTCGGAGCGGAAGAGCGCGGCGGGCTCGGTGCCGGCGTAGACCACGCCGGGAGCCTCGGGCCCGGCCGGGTGCAGCTGCCAGACCCGCTCCAGGGAGGTGCCGGTGAACTGCGGGAACTTCACGGCCGGCTGCTTCGGCTCGACCCACGTGGCCCCCAGGTCGTCGGAGTGGAACACCGAGGGGCCCCAGTGCGCGCTGTCCCCGCCGACCAGGAGCCGGGGCGCCGCCCCCCGGGTGTCGATCGCGAGGGAGTAGATGGCCTGGGCGTTGAAGTGCGGCTCCCCGAACTCCCACTGCGCACCGCGCCTGCGGCCGATGAACAGCCCTTTGCGCGTGCCTACGGTGAGCAGTACGTCGGTCATGGCAGAGACCTCCCGAAACGCCGTTGTGCCGGATACGGGCCAGTCTGCACCCGGCCACTGACAGCGGCCCGCACCCGCGGCGTCCGGCCGGGTCGCACACGGCCTCCGGCCGGACCGGCACGGTGCGGGCCCGGCCTTCACGCCTTCGCTCCGGGTCCGCTCGGAGGGGCTGCCGAGGTGCGGGGGCGCGTGCCGTAGTGCGAAGCCGTGCCGGAGTGCCGGCCCGCGCCCGCGTGCCGCCGGAAGGTCAGCGCGCCGGCGGCGCCGTGCTGCTGCGGACCACCAGGCTGGTGGCCAGGTCGACCCGGGTCGTCGCCGGCTGCCGTCCCCGCCCGAGGTCGAGGACCAGGCGCGCGGCCGTCTCGGCCATCTCGATCAGCGGCTGGCGCACCGTGGTGAGCGGCGGCCCGATCCAGCGGGTGAGCGGCAGATCGTCGAAGCCGACGACGCTGAGGTCCTCCGGGATGCGCAGACCCAGCTCCCGGGCGGCCTCGTACACGCCCAGTGCCTGGAGGTCGTTGCCGGCGAAGATGGCCGTGGGCGGTTCGGGCAGGCGCAGCAGGTCCAGAGCCGCCGTGTAACCGTCCTCGTGGTTGAACTCGCCCTCCCGCACGAGACCGGGGTCCATCGGCACGCCCGAGGTCTCCAGGGCCGCGCGGTAGCCGTCGAGGCGGGCTCGGCTGCACATCATCCGGGCCGGCCCGCCGATGACACCGATCCGTCGGTGGCCCAGGCCCGTCAGGTGGCGGGTGGCGGCCAGGCCGCCCTGCCAGTTCGCGGCCCCGACCGACGGGATGTCGTCACCGGGGTCCCCGGCCGGGTCGACCACGACGAAGGGGATGGAGCGGCTGTTCAGCTGGGCTCGCTGGGCCGCGTCGAGGTCGGAGAGCACCAGGATGACCCCGGCGGGGCGGCGGGCCAGGACGCCGTCCACCCACGTCTGGCCCGGCGTGAGCCGCCCGGCGCTCTCGGAGAGCACGAGGCTGAGCCCCTCGTTGCGGGCGACGTTCTCGACTCCCCGGACCACCTCCATCGCCCAGGCGCTGTCCAGCTCGTGGAAGACCAGATCGATGAGCTGCGACTGCTGGGAGGCGCCGCGCCTGCGGCGGTAACCGTGCAGCAGCAGCAGTTCCTCCACCTTCGCGCGCGTGCTCGGGGCTACGTCGGCGCGCCCGTTCAGCACTTTCGAAACTGTCGGAGCCGAGACTCCGGCCGCTCGGGCGATTTCTGCCAGCGTGGCGGTGCTCTCCGACGACTCGTCGACGGACACCTTCTCCTGTGAGGGCTGGACCTTTGCGGGGCTCATGTACGAATCGTAGCCTCCCGCCGCTCCGAGCAGGCATGTGGGCAGAGATCGTAAATCCTTGCTCCCACCCTCTTGACGAGCCCGAAACGCGACCGTACGGTTCCGGCAACATTCGAAAGGCACGCCGAAACATTCGATAGAGGTGCGGTCATGCGGTCGGGAATTTTCAGTCAGGGCACGCGTACGACGAGATGGGCCGCGGCGGGCGCGGCGATGGCGATGGCCGGTCTCCTGGCCGGCTGTGGTTCCGGGGCCGGCGGTTCGGACACCGGCACCCTCACTGCATACGTCTACGGTGACGACGCGGTCAAGGTCCAGCAGGCGGCCGTCGACACGTTCAACAAGACGTCCGACGTGAAGGTGAAGCTGGTGTCGGTCCCCGGCACCGACTACGTGAACAAGCTGCGCAGCGCCATGGGATCGCCCAGCGCCCCCGACATCTTCTTCAACTGGGGCGGCGGCTCCATCAAGCCGTACGTCGACTCCGACGACCTGGTGGACCTCACCTCGACGGTCAAGGACGACCCCACGCTCAAGGACGGCTTCCTGCCCTCGGTCATGACCGCCGGCGGTCTCGACGGGAAGATCTACGGGGTGCCCATGCGCGGCATGCAGCCCGTGATGCTCTTCTACAACAAGGCCCTCTTCGCCGAGCACAAGATTCAGGCCCCCAAGACCTGGGAGGACCTCCAGAAGGCGATCACCACTTTCAAGGACGCGGGCATCACCCCGTTCGCCCTGGGCGGCTCCGACAAGTGGCCCGAACTGATGTGGATGGAGTACCTCCTGGACCGCATCGGCGGCCCGGAAATCTTCCGGAAGATCCAGAACGGCGACACCGAGGGCTGGGGTGACCCCGCGGTGCTCAAGACGGCCCAGACCGTCAAGAAGCTCATAGACGACGGCGCCTTCGGCAAGAACTTCAACTCGGTCGACTACGGCAACGGCGGTGCCCCGACCCTGCTGAACAAGGGCAAGGCCGCGATGCACCTCATGGGTTCGTGGGAGTACTCCACCCAGCTCGGCAAGGCCCCCGAGTTCGCCAGGAAGGACCTCGGCTGGACCGCCTTCCCGACGGTGGCCGGCGGCGTGGGCGACCCGGCGAACGTGGTGGGCAACCCGACCAACTACTGGTCCGTCAACGCGCGCACCAAGCACAAGGACGAGGCCATCGCGTTCCTGAAGACGATGGCGTCGAAGGACTACGCCAAGGCCCTCGTCGACAACGGTGACATCCCCACCACGTCCAACGCCGCCTCGCTGCTGAGCACGTCGCCCAACCCGCAGTTCGCCGACGACCAGTACCAGATGGTCCAGAAGGCCCCGAGCTTCACCCTCTCGTGGGACCAGGCGCTGGAAGCCCAGTACGCCACCCCCCTGCTCACCGAAATCAGCAAGCTGTTCGCCGGCAAGACCACGCCCGAGCAGTTCGTCGCAGCGATGAAGGCCGCCAAGTAACGATGTCAGTCCACACTCCGCCTGCGAAGCGCCGCGGAGACAGGAAGGCGGCCGTCGGCAACGTCGGCCGCCCCCCGGTCGGCTGGGCCGTGCCCGGCATCCTGTTCTTCGCCCTCTTCGCGATCGTCCCCCTGGCGATCGCCGTCTACCTCTCCTTCACGACCTGGGACGGGCTCGACTCCCCGACCCTGACCGGTTTCGACAACTGGACCCGGTTGTTCAAGGACTCCGAATTCGGCCAGGCCGCCTGGCTCACCCTCCTGCTGACGACGATCAGCTGGGCCTTCCAGACACCGGTGGCCCTGCTGCTGGGCGTCTGGGCGGCCGGCCGCCAGCGCACCCGGGCGGTGCTCTCGGCGATCTTCTTCATCCCGCTGCTGTTGTCCACCACCGCGATCGCCATGCTCTTCCACGCGCTGCTGGACCCCAACTTCGGTGTGATCAAGGAGATCGGCCCCTGGCTCGGCATCGACCCGAACGTCATGGGCTCCTCCACCGGCGCCCTGCTCGTCGTGGCGTTCGTCGGCGGCTGGCAGTTCATGCCCTTCCACACGCTGATCTACCAGGGCGGCGCCCGCCAGATCCCCGAGGTCCTCTACCAGGCGGCGTCCATCGACGGCGCGGGCATGGTCCGGCAGTTCTTCCACATCACGCTGCCCCAGCTCCGGCACACCATGACGACCTCGTCGGTGCTGATGATCGTCGGCTCACTGACCTACTTCGACACCGTGCTGATCATGACCAAGGGCGGACCCGGCACGGACACCACGATCCTGCCGTACCTGATGTACCGGACCGGCTTCCAGACCTACGACCTCGGCTACGCGGCGGCCATCGCCACCGCGCTCGTCATCGTGGCCACCGGTCTCTCGCTGCTCCTCGTGCGCTTCAGCGGGTTCGGATCCATGCGGTCCACCCGGGAAGGTATGTGACGAGATGTCTATCGACACCCGCCCCGCCGCGCCGCAGCGCACCGCGTCCGCCCCGCGGCGCCTGAGGAGCGTGCCCCGGTCCCGTCGCAGGACGGGCAACCCGGTCGCCGGCCTCGGATCGCTGATCTGGCTCGTCATCGTCCTCGTACCGCTCTACACCCTGGTCTCCTCCTCGCTGATGCACCAGGACGAGGCGCTGAACGGCGACCCGCTGGCCATCCCGACGAATCCGACGTTCGACAACTACACCACCGTGCTGGACAGCGGCTTCCTCACGCTGCTCGGCAACACCGCCGTCGTCGCGGTGGCCACGGTCGCCATCGTCCTCCTCCTCTCCGTCCCGGTGGCGTACGTGGCGGTGCGCACCCGCAGCCGTCTCTCCTCGCTCGCCTTCCGGACCTTCCTGCTGGGGGTCGCCATCCCGGCGCAGGCGGTGATCGTGCCCCTGTACCTGCTGATCGGCAAGATGGGGCTCTACGACAGCCTGTGGGCGATCATCCTGCCCACCGCCGCCTTCGCGATGCCCGTCGCCGTCCTGGTGCTCAGCGGCACCATGCGCGACGTCTCCGAGGAGATGTACGAGGCGATGTCGCTCGACGGAGCCTCGCCCGTGCGGATGCTCTGGCAGCTGGCGGTCCCGCTCTCCAAGGGCGGCATCAGCACCGTGGCGATCTTCTCCGCCCTCCAGGCGTGGAACGGCTTCCTGTTCCCCCTGATCCTCACGCAGTCGGAGGAGAACCGCGTCCTGACGCTGGGGCTGTTCAACTTCATGACCCAGTTCGGAGTGAACATCCCCGCGGTGCTGGCAGCGATCGTCCTCTCCGTCGTACCCATCTTCGCCGTGTACCTCGTGGCCCGGCGGGCGCTCGTCAACGGACTGATGGGGGTGGGCGGCAAATAGGACGTCCCTGCCGCTCCGGACCACCGTACTCATGAGAGGAACCCCTGCCGCCATGGCAATCCACCCTGTCCCGTCCGCCCGCGAGGCCGAGCCGGCGCCGGCCGTCGACGGCCCGTGGCGCGACCCTTCCCTGAGTCCCGAGGCACGCGTGGCCGACCTGGCCGCCCGGATGACCCTCGAGGAGAAGGCCGCCCAGCTGTACGGCATCTGGGTGGGCGCCGACGCCGACGGCGACGGAGTCGCACCGCACCAGAACGACATGGTCGACCCGGTCGACTTCGAGGAGCTCAGCACCCGCGGACTCGGACAGCTCACCCGGCCGTTCGGCACCGCCCCGGTCGACCCGGGCGTCGGAGCCGCCGCGCTGGCCAAGGCCCAGGCCCGGATCGTCGAGGCGGGACGGTTCGGTATCCCGGCCGTCGCCCACGAGGAGTGCCTGGCCGGGTTCACCGCATGGGGGGCCACCGCCTACCCGGTCCCCCTGGCCTGGGGCGCGGCCTGGGATCCGGAGCTGGTGGCCGAGATGGCCCGGCGGATCGGCGACGACATGCGCTCGGTCGGCGTCCACCAGGGCCTGGCTCCCGTCCTCGACGTCGTACGGGACCTGCGCTGGGGCCGTGTCGAGGAGACCATCGGTGAGGACCCCTACCTGGTCGCCACCATCGCCACGGCCTATGTCCGGGGCCTGGAGTCCTCCGGGATCGTCGCCACCCTCAAGCACTTCGCCGGGTACTCCGCGTCGGCCGGCGCCCGCAACCTCGCCCCGGTCAGGGCGGGCGGCCGGGAGATGGCCGACGTGATCCTGCCGCCGTTCGAGATGGCCGTCCGCGAGGGCGGTGCCCGTTCGGTGATGCACTCCTACGCCGAGATCGACGGCGTCCCGGCCGCCGCCGACCGGACCCTGCTCACCGGACTCCTCAGGGACACCTGGGGGTTCACCGGCACGGTGGTCGCCGACTACTTCGGCATCGGCTTCCTCGAGACCCTGCACAGGGTCGCCGCCGACCGCCCGGACGCCGCCAGGCTCGCCCTCACGGCCGGCGTAGACGTGGAGCTGCCCACCGTGCGCAGCTACGGTGACGCGCTGGTCGCCGCCGTACGCGAGGGCGCCGTGTCCGAGGAGCTGGTGGACCGGGCCCTCTACCGCGTCCTGCTCCAGAAGTGCGAGCTGGGTCTGCTCGACCCGGACCGCGCGACCCTGCCGCCCGTGCTCGAAGGCGTGGAACCGGACGGGGCGCGGGGCACCGTGGACCTGGACCCGCCGCCGAACCGGGCGCTGGCCCGGCTGCTCGCCGAGCGGTCCTGCGTCCTGCTGGCCAACCCCGAGGGCGCCCTCCCGATGAGCGGCACCGGACGGATCGCCGTCGTGGGACCGCGCGCCGACGACCCACTCGCCATGCTCGGCTGCTACTCCTTCCCCAGCCACGTGGGGGTACAGCACCCCGAGGCGCCCATGGGGATCGCCGTGCCGACCCTGCTGGAGGCGCTCCGCGAGGAGTTCCCGGACGCCGGTGTCGACTACACCCAGGGCTGCGACGTGGACGGCACGGACGCCTCCCGGATCGAGGCCGCCGCCGCGCTGGCGGCCGGCGCCGACGTCTGTGTCGCCGTGCTCGGCGACCGGGCCGGACTGTTCGGCCGGGGCACCTCGGGAGAGGGCTGCGACGCGGCGGACCTGGCACTGCCCGGGCTCCAGGCCGAGCTGCTCGACGCCGTGCTCGCGACGGGCACCCCCGTCGTCCTGGTGCTGCTGACGGGCCGTACGTACGCCCTCGGCGGCCGGGCGGACCGGCTGGCCGGCTGTGTGCAGGCCTTCTTCCCCGGCGAGGAGGGCGGCTCCGCGCTGGCGGGCGTCCTCTCGGGGCGGGTCAACCCCTCCGGCCGGCTCCCCATCGGCGTCCCCCGCGGGGCCGGAGGCCAGCCGTGGACCTACCTGCAGCCCCCCCTGGGCCGTGTCAACGGGGTCAGCAACCTGGATCCGACGCCGCTCTACCCCTTCGGCCACGGGCTCTCGTACACCTCGTTCGCCTGGGAGCCCGGCCCGGAGGTCGCGGCCGAGCTGCCCACCGACGGGGCCGCGGACCTGGAGCTGACGGTCCGCAACACCGGCGACCGTGACGGAACGGAAGTGGTCCAGCTCTACGTCCACGACCCCGTCGCCCAGACCACCCGGCCCGAGTCCCGGCTCATCGGGTACGCCCGGGTGCCGCTGGCCGCGGGGGAGAGCCGCAGGGTGCGCTTCCGCTTCCACGCGGACCTGGCGTCGTTCACCGGGACCGCCGGCCACCGGATCGTCGAGCCGGGTGAGCTGGAACTGCGCTTCGCGGCCTCCAGCGACCAGTCCGACGTCCGGCACACCGTACGGCTGCGGCTCACCGGACCCGAGCGCACCGTCGACCACCGGCGGCACATGGTCTGCTCGGCCTCCGTCGAGCCGGTGCCCGCCGAGGCGGTCCGGCCCGTGTAGCGAACCGGCGGGCAGGGGACGATCCGTCCCCAGCCCGCCCGCTCCGCGGCCGGCGGGGT
>NZ_JBEXWB010000265.1:0-9067 GCF_040629645.1 Streptomyces sp. NPDC005899
GCAACCGGTGCAGCGAGTCCAGGTGGGCCGCCGAGCCGGCGAAGGCACGCCCTCATACGTGTCCCCGTACGTCAGCGCATCTTCCCGCCGCGCGGCATCCGCATGCCCTTCGGCATCGGGCCCTTCGGCAGCGGCATGTTGCTCATCAGGTCGCCCATCGCCCGAAGCCGGTCGTTGGCCGCCGTGACCTGCGGACCGGTCAGGACCCGGGGCAGCTTCAGCATCGTGGTGCGCACCTTCTTCAGGGGCACCTGGCCCTCGCCGTCACCGACGATGATGTCGTGCACCGGCACGTCCACCACGATGCGGGCCATCCGCCTCTTCTCCGCGGCCAGCAGGCTCTTCACCCGGTTCGGGTTGCCCTCGGCCACCAGCACGATGCCCGCCTTGCCGACGGCCCGGTGGACGACGTCCTGGCTGCGGTTCATCGCGACCGCCGGCGTCGTGGTCCAGCCGCGGCCCACCCGGTCGAGCACCGCGGCGGCAGCGCCCGGCTGCCCCTCCATCTGCCCGAAGGCCGCACGTTCGGCACGTCGTCCGAAGATGATCGCCATTGCGAGGAAGGCCAGGACGAAGCCCAGGATGCCCGCGTAGACCGGGTGCCCGATCAGGAAGCCGATCGCGAGGAGGACGCCGAAGGTGACGATTCCCACACCCGCGACGACGAGACCGACCTTGGGGTCGGTCCGCCTGGTCATCTTGTAGGTCAGGGCGATCTGCTTGAGCCGCCCCGCGTTCTCGGCGCTGTCCGCGCCTTCAGTGTGTGACTTCCTCGCCATGTACCGAAGTTTACGTGGCGCGGGAGGGGCCTAGGAACGTCGGGCGGTCACAGCGTCCAGCACGTACTCCGCCTCGACGCGGTCCTTGGCCCGGCGGCGGTCCTCCAGGACGGCCGTCCAGGCGTTCCGGCGGGCGGTGCGCTGGCCGCTGCTCAGCAGCAGGGACTCGACGGCGCGGAGTGCGGTGGTCACGGACGGGATCGCGTGGGCGCGAACCGGTGCGGCCTGCATCGTGGGTGTTCCCCTCGGAGCGGTTGCGCGCACCGGGGTGCGCACTGGGTGGCGGGAAGCGGTGACCCGCAGCGGCCGCGAAGGCCGCCGCCGTCTTCTTACCTAGGGTCACTGCTCGGTGTTACCAGTGCATGACCGGTCGGTCAAACACCAGTGAAGCCCTGGTTTCGGCGCCGCGCACGCCGACGCGGCCCATACGGGGCCCCGACCTGCGGGGGCGTACGGGCCGCGTCCGAGCCGGGCGATTACCGGCAGTAGCCTCTTGTGCGCCGATTCACACGGCCGGGGCGGCCGGAGCCGATCCGGTGGCCGAGCCGGCGAGCGCGCCGGCGGTCTCGCCGCGACGCTCCATGGCCTGCTGGAAGAGGCGGCCCGCGCGGTAGGAGGACCGCACCAGCGGACCGGACATCACACCGGAGTAGCCGATGGCCTCGGCCTCGTCCTTCATCTCCACGAACTCATGCGGCTTCACCCAGCGCTCGACCGGGTGGTGGCGCGGCGAGGGCCGCAGGTACTGGGTGATGGTGATGAGCTCGCAGCCCGCGTCGTACAGGTCCTGGAGCGCCTCGCTGACCTCCTCACGGGTCTCGCCCATGCCGAGGATCAGGTTGGACTTCGTGACGAGGCCGGCCTCGCGGGCCCGCGTGATGACGTCGAGGGAACGCTCGTAACGGAAACCGGGGCGGATCCGCTTGAAGATCCGGGGCACCGTCTCGACGTTGTGCGCGAGCACCTGGGGGCGCGAGGAGAAGACCTCGGCGAGCTGCGCGGGGTCCGCGTTGAAGTCGGGGATGAGCAGCTCGACCTTCGTGGCGCCACCCTCCCGCTGCGCGGTTTGGGCGTGGATCTGGCGCACGGTCTCCGCGTACAGCCAGGCGCCGCCGTCCTCCAGGTCGTCGCGTGCGACGCCGGTGATGGTGGCGTAGTTCAGGTCCATCGTCACGACGGACTCGCCCACGCGCCGCGGCTCGTCACGGTCCAGCGCCTGCGGCTTGCCCGTGTCGATCTGGCAGAAGTCGCAGCGCCGGGTGCACTGGTCGCCGCCGATGAGGAAGGTCGCCTCGCGGTCCTCCCAGCACTCGTAGATGTTCGGGCAGCCCGCCTCCTGACACACGGTGTGCAGACCCTCGCCCTTCACGAGCTTCTGCATCTTCGTGTACTCGGGGCCCATCTTCGCCCGGGTCTTGATCCACTCGGGCTTGCGCTCGATGGGGGTCTGGCTGTTTCGGACCTCCAGGCGCAGCATCTTGCGCCCGTCGGGTGCGACACCGGACACTCCGGCACCCCTTTGCTTTCGCTGCATTGGATTCTTCGGCGAACACCAGGGTACGCCCGCGGTTAGAACGGTCTTACGTATGGCCAACCTGTGGCCGAGAGGGCCTATTCCCTAGGCCGAGGCGGCCGGCTCCTTGGAGGCGACCTCCCGCGGCGCGAGGTCCGCGTTCTCCAGGACGTCCCGCAGGTGCTTCTCGGCGACCGGGAGCACCTCGGCGATGGTGACCTCGCGGCCCAGCTCGGCGGAGAGCGAGGTGACGCCCGCGTCCCGGATGCCGCACGGCACGATCCTGTCGAACCAGGTGTTGTCGGGGTTCACGTTGAGCGCGAAACCGTGCATGGTCACGCCCTTGGCGACCCGGATGCCGATCGCGGCGAGCTTGCGGTCCTCGCGGCGCTGGCCGGCGTTGGACGGCGCGTACTCCGGCCCGTTCAGCCGGGCGTCGAACTCCTCGTCGTGCAGGCGGGGGTCGAAGTCCAGGGACAGACCGCCGAGCGCGGGGCGCTCGGCCACCGGGTCGCCGAGCACCCAGACACCGCTGCGGCCCTCGACCCGGGACGTCGTGACGCCGAAGTCGGCGGCCGTGCGGATCAGGGCGTCCTCCAGCCGCCGCACGTGGGCGACGACGTCGACCGGCCGCGGCAGCTTCTGGATGGGGTAGCCGACGAGCTGGCCGGGACCGTGCCAGGTGATCTTCCCGCCGCGGTCGACGTCGATGACCGGGGTGCCGTCCAGGGGACGCTCGCTCTCGGTCGTGCGGCGGCCCGCCGTGTAGACCGGGGGGTGCTCGAGGAGCAGGCAGGTGTCGGGGACCGCGTCCTCGAACCGGGCGGCGTGCACCTCGCGCTGTTTCTGCCAGGCCTCCTGGTAGTCCACCGCGTCCTCACCGAACCCGAGCCGGACAAACCGCAGCTCACTCACTTCGGGTGCCTCCCTACTCCGCGGTGCCGGGGGGCCGGGGGGTGTCCCGGGAACCACGTCACCATGCACTGATGTGCGCCCCCAGCAACTGTACGACCGCTCGGCGGCGCCGCGTCCGGCAGGTGGCGCGCCCCGCTGGCGGCCGAGCCGGCCCCCGGCCTTCCGTCAGCGATCCCGACAATCCTCACACGATCGGATGAATGTGGAGCGAAGGTCGTCGGCGGCGCCCTCGGGGCGGTTAAGTTCGCGCCGTTCCATAAGGGCTGCCCGCCCGGCCCCGAAGGCAGGAGACCGTACAGCTGATGTCGGAACGACCTCCGCAGCGCACCCCCAACCGGCGGCTCGCTGCGCTCATCGCGGAAGCCGGATTCTCCCACGCGGGTCTGGCCCGCCGGGTGGACCAGCTCGGCCTCGAACACGGCCTCGACCTGCGGTACGACAAGACCTCGGTCACCCGCTGGCTACGGGGCCAGCAGCCCCGGGGCACCACCCCGGCCCTGATCGCCGAGGTCTTCACCAGACGCCTGGGCCGCCGGCTCTCCACCCAGGACCTGGGCCTGGACGCCTGCGCCCCCGTCTACGCCGGCCTGGAGTTCGCCGCGACGCCCGCCGAGGCCGTCGACATCGTGAGCGGCCTGTGGCGCAAGGACTCCGGCAGCCACGCGGAGCTGCGCAGAATCGCGTTCACCCCGGCCGGGCTGGTCGTTCCCAGCAGGGACTGGCTCATCGGACGTGCCGACGACCGGGTCGGGCGGGCGGACCCCTGCGCCCCGGCGGGAGACGCGCCCGCCCTGCCCGCCCCGCGCACGTCCGCCGGAAGCCACGGCACACGGCCGGTGAACGGCCTCCACCGGGCCGAGGGCCACCCGGCGAACGGGCTCCAGCAGGCCGGCTCCCACCCGGGCCCCGGCCCCCATCCGACCGGCACCCTGCACGCGCCCGGCCCGCCGGGAACCGGAACGCACGGCGGGCGGGCGGCCGGCCGGGGGCCCGGCCACTCCCGCCCGCCCGCCCACGGCGCACCGCCCGTGGGCGTCCCACGCCAGCGGCAGACCGACCGGGGCACCGGGCAACGGGTCGGCAGCGGTGACGTCGCCGCCCTGCGCTCGGTCGGCGAACTCTTCCGCACGCTGGACAACACCTACGGCGGCGGCCACGCCCGCCAGGCCCTGGTCAGGTACCTGGAACACGAGGCGGAGCCCATGCTGCGCGGGAGCTACGGCGAGGCGGTCGGCCGCCGGCTGTTCTCCGCGACCGCCGACCTCACCCGGCTGGCGGGCTGGACCTCGTACGACATCGCCGCCCACGGGCTCGCCCAGCGCTACTTCGTCCAGGCCCTGAGGCTGGCCCAGGCCGCGGGTGACCGGGCGTACGGCGCGTACGTCCTGGTCACCATGAGCAGGCAGGCCGTCTACCTCCAGCACGGCAGGGAGGCCGTCCAGCTGGCACGCGTCGCCCAGCAGGGCATCGGCTCCTCGGCGCCGTCCGCCGTCATGGCCCTCCTGCACGCCGTCGAGGCGCGCGGACACGGGGTGCTGGGCGAGACCAGGGCCTGTGTCGCCGCGCTCGCGCGGGCGGAACGCTCCCTGGAGGCCGCCCGGCCCGGCGACGACGTGCCCCACTGGGCGCGCTGCTTCGACGAGGCGCAGCTCGCCGACGATTTCGGCCACTGCCACCGTGATCTCCAGCAGTACCGCGCCGCCGCCCAGCACGCCGAGCGGTCGCTCCAGCTGCGCGCTCCGGCGTACGCCCGCAGCAGGCTGTTCTGCCGGGTGGTGCTGGCGACGGCCAGGCTCGGACTCGGCGAACTGGACCAGGCATGCCTGCTGGGCGCCGAGGCGGCCCAGCAGGCGTCGGAGATGCGCTCGGTGCGCGCGACGGAGTACGTGCGGGACTTCGAGCGCCGCCTGGAGCCCTATCGGGACGCGGTCGCCGTGCGCGGCTACCGGGACCGTGTCGCGGCCCTCGGCTGACCGCCGCCCGCCGTCACGCGGCGGCGGGCAGCGCGGTCCCGTCCTCAGGCCCCTGGCGCACCCCGAGGTCCGCCAGGATCGCCGAGGCCGCCCGCCGCCCGGAGTGCAGAGCGCCCTGGACGGTGCTCGTGTCGCGGTGGTCACCGCAGACGTACAGGCCGTCCAGCACGCGGACCGGGCGCCGCAGGTCGTGCGGAGGCGGCATGGCGGGGACGGCCTCCGGGTCGTGATGGGCCGTCAGGAGCTCCCAGTCGTGCGTGGGGGTGCCGTACAGCCGGGCGAGGTGCGCACGGACCGTGCGGTCGAGGTCGGCCGGCGGTGGGCCGAGGACCGTGGACGTGATCAGGCTCCGGCCCCGTGGCGCCCGCGAGGGGTCGACCGCGCTCATCACGGCGGTGTGCGCGACCGGACCGGAGCGGTCCGCGTCCAGGACCAGGCGGGAGCCCGTCGGGGGAGGGACGGGAGCCGTGTGGTGCAGGACCGTCACCGGGTGGAACCCCGGTGCCCGCAGCCCGGGCAGCAGCTCCGCGGCGGCGCCCGCGCCGGTGGCCAGCAGCAGCGAGCGGCAGCCCAGCTCCCCGTGCTCCTTGGTGCGCACGGACGAGATGTCGGCGGCCGTGACATGGACACCGGTGCGGACGGTCCCCGGCGGCAGGGCGGCCGCGAGCAGCCTGGGCAGCGTGGCCGCACCACCCGCCGGCACGCAGAGCCCGCCGCGGGCGTAGCTGCGCAGCGTGAGGTCCGCGCACCGGCTCGACGTGCTGAGCGCGGGGTCACCGAGCAGCGCGGAGAGCAGGGGGCGCAAGAACCCGTCGACCGTCCGCGGCGGCAGGCCGCGGGCCGACAGGGCGGAAAGCGCGGGCCGGTCCGGCCGGGCCAGGATCCGGTTCGCCGGTGTGGCGGCGAGGCGGGCCAGCCAGGCGCCGAGCCTGGCCTGCTCGACGGTGCCGCCCCACGGCGCCTTGGGGGCGCTCGACCGGGAGCGCACTGCCTTGAGTGCGCCCCTCGCGCTCCGTACGTCCCCGGCGCTGTACCGGCGGCCCCCGCTGTGCACCAGCACCCCCGGTGCGAAGTTCCGCAGGGCGAGCCCTCGGAGCCCGGGCGTGCCGCTCAGGTCCGGATACCCGGAGCTGAGCAGGGGAGCCAGGTCGTCGAGCAGGAAGCCGTCGACCTCCTGGGTGGCCATGCGGCCACCCACGTGGGGGGCGGCCTCCAGGACGCTGACGTCCACCCCCGCGCCGATCAGCCGGTGGGCCGCTGACAGGCCGGCGATCCCGGCCCCGATGATGACCACGTCCGCGTGGTGTGCCGTGTGTGCCGTGAGCACGAGCCCCTCCCCGACTAGGTGCGACTGCTGGGGGGCTACTGCCCTCAACAGGCCGCCGGAATGCCCCGGATCGGATCGAAGCTAGGGGGATGGCCGACGCGGACACAGTCGCACGCACCCCGGGCACCGGTGCACGGGGTCGCACGGCCGCCGGGCCGGTGCGCGCCGGGCCGGCGGCGGTGGGCGCACGGGAGCGCGGTGGCCGCGGGCTGACCTGCGCCGCTGCCCGCGCCCCGCGGAGCCGCTCCCGGGCGGGGCCCGGCCGTCCTCAGCGCAGCGCGGCGCGGATGGCGTCGTCGATGCCGGGGAAGGCGAACGCGAAGCCCGAGTCGAGAAGTTGGCCGGGCAGCACCCGCTGGCTGCCCAGGACGTCCCCGGCGAACTCGCCGAGCGCGATCCGCAGCGCGGGCGCCGGCGCGGTGAACAGCGTCGGACGGCGCAGCACCCGCCCCATGGCGGCCGTCACCTCGGCGTTGGTGACGGGGGACGGGCCGGTCAGATTCACCGCGCCCGTGAGGGACTCGGTGTCCAGGATGTGCCGCATGGCCGCGATGTGGTCGTGCAGGGCGATGAAGCTCCAGTACTGCCGCCCGTCTCCCAGCCGCCCGCCGAGGCCGGCCCGGAACAGCGGGAACAGCCGTCCCCACGCCCCGCCCTGCCGGGCCACGACCAGACCGGTCCGGGCGAGGACCGTCCGCACGCCGGCCTCCTCGGCCGGGGCAGCGGCCTTCTCCCACTCCACGCAGACGGACGGGAGGAAGCCCTCGCCGGGAGGCGCGGCCTCGTCGACCGCGCGGTCGCCGGTGTCGCCGTAGTAACCGATCGCGGATCCGGAGAGGAACACCTTCGGCGGGGTGTCGAGCGAGGCGACGGCCTCGGCGATCGCCGCGGTGCCCAGCACCCGGCTGTCCCGGATCTCCCGCTTGTACGCGTCGCTCCAGCGCCGGTCGCCCACCCCGGCACCGGCGAGGTGGACGACCGCGTCGCAGCCGGCCAGGCCCGCCACGTCGACGTGAGCACGCTCCGGGTCCCACCGCACCTCGTCGTCGGCGGCGGCGGGACGCCGCACGAGGCGCACCACCTCGTGTCCGTCGGCCCGCAGCGAGCGCACGAGCGCCGCCCCGATGAGTCCGGACGATCCGCTGACGGCGATACGGGAGTGCGGCATGCCGTCCATCCTGCCCCATGGGCCCGGCGGCACACGGCATCCGGCATGGCACAGTGGCCGCATGTCCGCGCCCGTCTTCCACGCCCTCCTCCCCGTCCGTCCCGCCGCGCCGGAGGACCGGTCCGCCCTCGGGGAACTCGACCGGGCCACCTGGTCGACCCTGCACGCGGTGCAGCCGAGGCCCCTGCCCCCCTACCAGCCCTTCTTCGACGACCGGCACCGGCCCGAGGACTACCTGGTCGCCGAGGCCGCCACCGGGGAGGGGCAGGAGATCGCGGGGTACCTGCGTCTGGTCCCGCCCACACCGCTCGCCTGCAACGCGCACGTCCGCCAGATACAGGGGCTGGCCGTGGCCGAATGGGCCCGGGGGCACGGCGTGGCCCGGTTGCTGCTGCGCGCCTCGTACGCCGAGGCCCGGCGCCAGGGGGCCGGGCGCATCACGCTGCGGGTGCTCGGTCACAACGCACCCGCGCGGGCCCTCTACGCCTCCGAGGGGTTCGCCGTCGAGGGCCTCCTGCCCGGCGAGTTCTTCCTGAACGGGCGGTACGTCGACGACGTCCTGATGGGCCGTTCCCTGACGGACTGAGCGCCTGCGGACGGTGCTACGGGCGGCCCGGAGCACCGTCCGCAGGCGGCCGGCCCGGCGGTGGTCACTCCGCGCCGAAGCGCTCCCGGAGTGCCGGGAGGCGTTCCGCCAGCACCGCGTCGTCCTCCACGTCGAAGGGCGTCCCCGCCGGCTCGCCCGCCTGGGGCGGCAGGCCCAGCTCCGGGGTGACCGCTCCGGTGAGCTGCTCGTACGCCTCGTCGGCGGCGTAGCCGAGCTCCTCGCCGTCCCCGTCGATCTCCGGGTCGAAGTCGTCCAGCAGGTCGGCCAGGCTGTCGGGATCCTGCACCGCGCCCTCGAAGACCTCCCGGCCCTGCCCGATCAGCCAGCAGCGGAAGAAGTCGAACGCGTCGGCGCCCGCCCCGCCGAGCAGCACGGCGGCCGCACCCCACAGGTCCCAGTGGTACGCGCGGTTGTAGCGGGCCTCGAAGTGCCGGGCGAAGTCCAGCACGGAGTCGGGGTCGAGCCGCACCAACCGCTCCACGAGCAGGTCGGCGTGGTCCTCGGGGTCGCCCTCGGCGGCCTCGCGGGTGCTGTCGACGATCTCCCAGAACTCCGTTTCGTCCATCACGGTTACAGCATCTGCCCCAGGAGCGGGCGATGCACGCGGTGACACCGAATTGAAGCCTTCGGCGAAAAAGCTCGGGCAGGCGTTCGGCCGCATCGGGGACGAGTTCGTGCGGGGCCGCCGGTGCCGGGACCTCCGACCCGCCACCCGGAGCGGGCAGTCGCCCGGCCCGGGAGGTACGCGGGGCCGAGCGCGCGACCCGCGGAAACGCCGCACCACG
>NZ_JBEXWB010000266.1:0-8985 GCF_040629645.1 Streptomyces sp. NPDC005899
GCGGGTCGCCGGCGTCCGGTTCGCACGGACGGCCCCCGACGGCACAGGGGGTGTCCGGGACACCGGCGTTCACGAGGACATCGAGGCGGGGCTGGTCCTGCGGGCCGTGGGGTACCGGGGCACGCCGCTGCCGGGGCTGCCCTTCGATCCGGCCCGCGGCACCGTGCCGCACCTGGGCGGCCGGGTCCTCAGGGACGGGGTCGCCGCACCCGGTGAGTACGTCGCGGGGTGGATCAAGCGGGGTCCCACCGGAGTGATCGGCTCGAACAGGTCGTGCGCGAAGGAGACCGTCGCCGCCCTGCTGGAGGACGCGCCGCGGTTGGCCGCCAGGCACGTGGCGGCCGATCCGCTGGACGCCCTGCGGGCGGCGGGGCCGGCTCCGGTGGAGTGGGACGGCTGGCTGTCCATCGAGCGGGCCGAGGCCGCGCTGGGGCGCTCCCTCGGTCGCGGCCGGGTGAAGATCTCCGACTGGTCCGGCCTGCTCGACGCGGCCCGGGGCGAGAGCCGGCGCTGACGGCGGCGGGAGCGCCCGGGGATGCTTCCGGCACCCCCCGGGGCCCGGGGTGGCCGACTGCGGTGCGTCGCGGGCCCGTGAGGGCGCCGCACGGCCTCATGGGTCGCCGTGGAGGCCGCCGCCCGCTCTCACGCCTGCTGGAGGGCCCCGCCGAGCCGCTTCTCCTGCAGGTCGGCCGCGCCGAGGACGCTGGCCAGGAGGCCGGGGAAGAGGTCGTCCAGGTCCTGCGTCCGCAGGCCGCTCAACTTGGCGGTGCCGCGGTAGAACTGCTGGATGACACCGCTCTCGCGCAGCACCCGGAAGTGGTGGGTGCTGGTGGACGCGGAGACGGGGAGGTCGAACCGGGAGCAGGCCAGCTCGTCGGCGTCGTGGGCGAGCTGGCGCACGATGCGCAGCCGTATCGGGTCGGAGAGCGCGTGCAGCACGCTCTCGACGCGGATCTCCTCACGCGCGGGATGGGCGAGCACACGGGCGGCGTTCGACGTCACAGCGGCTCCAGTTCGTCCAGGGACACCCATTGTACGAGAGATGTCGTAGCTCTACTGCCGGGTGGCCACCACGAGCCGGGCCCGGGGGCTCCCGTCGGGCCTGCGGCCCAGCTCCTCCAGCGGGAGCAGCCGTACGGCGAAGCCCGTCGCCTCCAGGTCCCGCGTCACCCCGGCGAGCGGGAAGGTGCGGTAGTACATGACGAACTTCGGGTGCAGCAGCGCGTTGCGCACCCGCATGGCCGCGTCGAAGCCGAGCAGCGTCCAGTAGGCGCGTGAGCCCACCGCCGGTGGCGCTCCGACCGGAAAGGCGAAGTGGCCGCCCGGTCGCAGCGCCGCGCGCACCTGGGCGAAGAGGTCGGGCCGTTCCGCCGGCAGGAAGTGCCCGAAGGCTCCGAAGCTCAGGGCCAGGTCGAAGACCGGAGCGAAGGGCAGCGCACGCGCGTCGGCCCGCACCCAGCCGACCGCCGGCGGGCCGGCGTCCGCGGTGTGCGCCGACCGCGCGACGGCGAGCAGGCCCGCGCTGAAGTCGACGCCGGTGACACGCTCCCGGCACAGCGCGCGCAGGACTCCCACGCCCGCTCCGGTGCCGCAGCACACGTCCAGGCCCCGGTCGAACGGCCCGAACGGCCGCACCGCGCGGCCGACGGCTTCGAGCACCCTGTCCGGGGTCCGGTAGGGCGACCGGTCGAACTTCGGGGCGAGCAGGTCGTAGCCGTGCATCGTCGAGGAGAGCGCCTGCACGGCCAGTTCGCGGAAGGTGGGACCCTGTGAAGTGGACACCGGCCCGAGCCTACCGGCTGACTTCCCGTCAGATCGCGTAGCCGTACTGTTCGGGCGCCCGCACGTCGCCACCGAGCGCGCGCGCCGCGCTGCGGGCGAAGTAGGGGTCGCGCAGCAGCTCCCGGCCGAGCAGGACGGCGTCCGCGCTCCCGTCGGCGAGGATCTTCTCGGCCTGCACGGGGTCGGTGATCAGCCCCACCGCGGCCACCGGGAGGCCCGCCTCGGTGCGCACACGCTCGGCGAACGGCACCTGGTAGCCGGGCTCCACGGGGATCCGCGCCCCGGGGGCGAGCCCTCCGGTCGACACGTCCAGCAGGTCGACGCCGTGGGCGCGCAGTTCGCGCGCCAGGCGGACGGTGTCGTCGGCGGTCCATCCCTCGCGCTCGTCGTCCGCGTTCTCGGTCAGCCAGTCGGTGGCGGAGACACGGAAGAACAGCGGGAGTTCCTCGGGCCACACGGCCCGCACCGCGTCCACGACCTCGAGGGCGAAGCGGGCGCGGTTCTCGAACGAGCCGCCGTAGGCGTCGGTGCGGTGGTTGCTGTGCGGGGAGAGGAACTGGCCGATCAGGTAGCCGTGCGCACCGTGGATCTCGGCGACCCGGAAGCCGGCCGCGAGTGCCCGGCGGGCGGCGTCCGCGAACTGGCCGACGATCTCCTGGATGCCGTCGACGGTGAGTTCGGCGGGTACCGGATGGCCCTCGTCGTACGGGAGAGGGCTGGGGGCGACCGGCTGCCAGCCCTCGTCGCCTGCGACGGGGCCGCCGCCGCGCCAGGGGCGGTCGGTGGATGCCTTGCGTCCGGCATGGGCCAGCTGGATACCGGGGACCGTGCCCTGCCCGGCGAGGAAGCCGGTGACTCGGCGGAACGCCTCGACCTGCCGGTCGTTCCAGATGCCGAGGTCGGCGGGGCTGATCCTGCCCTCCGGGCTGA
Organism: Streptomyces sp. NPDC005899; assembly: GCF_040629645.1. Taxonomy (NCBI): domain Bacteria; kingdom Bacillati; phylum Actinomycetota; class Actinomycetes; order Kitasatosporales; family Streptomycetaceae; genus Streptomyces; species Streptomyces sp. NPDC005899. The sequence continues at coordinate 2,713 of NZ_JBEXWB010000266.1, forward strand.
CGGCGGTCGCCTCCACGAGGATCAGGCCGGTGCCGCCGGCCGCGCGGGCGGCGTAGTGGGAGAAGTGCCAGTCGTCGGCCACGCCCGCCTCCGGCCCGGACGCCTCCGCGCTGTACTGGCACATCGGCGCCATCCAGATGCGGTTGGGGACGGACAGCGAGCGCAGGGTGAAGGGTTCGAAGAGTGAACTCACGGGGGTTCTCCGCTTCCTCGGGACGCGACGGCGGGCAGGGAGGGGCGACCCGGGAGCACCGGGCCACCACGTCGCACGAAAGTCACCGTACTACGAAAAGCGCCGTACTACGGCATCCATCGAAGTATGAGGTCGCTCGTGCCGCTCACGGCCCGCCCCCGGTCCGGGCCCGCCCCCCGCCGGCCTCAGCTCCGGGGGCGCGGCCGGCGCCGCACCGTGATCTCGGTGCCGGCCTCGTACATCTGGCTCCAGCTGCGCCCACCGCCGGAGGTCCAGGTCACGAGGACTCCCGCCCCGTCGGCCCTGACCGCCTCCACCGTCATGAAGCGGTCCCCGCTCCGGACGTCACCGCGTTCCAGGTCCCGCGCCTTGACGGTGACCGGCTCCTGCGTCCGGGCGCTCTCCGCCTCCCCGGCCGCCCGGACGAGCGCGGCGGCCAGCTCCCTCGCCGCCGCGGGGGAGCAGGACCAGGAGGCGCCCACGGCCGGCCCGCGGGCCCGGACTCCGACCCCGGGCACTCCCCCGACCGTGGCCGGGACCACCTCCAGCGTTCCGCCGCGCCCTTCGGCGTCCTGGATCCCGATGCCCATTCACGCGCCTCCTCGTCCTGCTCCGGTCAGCCGAGCCGGAGACTCTCCGGCGGGCCCAGGTAGCTGGGCTTGAGGCCGCCGGTGTCCACCACGAGGTTCTGCAGCACCACCGTCGGGTCGACCATCCAGAATTTCAGCACATGCGCGCCCGCACGGCCGACGTGGTGCACGGTGGCGGTGCGGTTGACGTTGTCCGAGGTGTTGCGGGCCCACTGGGGGTTCATGGTGCCGTCGTCGGCCCCGGTGGCCGCGATGACGTCGACGGACTGCGGTGTGTCGTCGTCGAAGGAGACGGCGTACCTCAGCCCGTCGGTCGCCAGGGCGTCGTTGCGCGGCGACAGGTAGGCCCAGACGGTGACCGGCCCGGTGGTGAAGAGGCTGACCCGGTACTCGAGCCGGGGCCCCGTGCCGCCCGGCACCTGCCGTGCCGCGGTGACCGGGAAGGGCTCCATGCCCGAACCGGTGCGACCGATACCCGGGATGCGGTGCCAGGAGATCCCGTCACGGCCGACCGCACGGTGGAAGTGGTCGGCCTCGACGGATACGTAGCCGTTGGACTCCACGAAACCGGTGAGCTGTCCGCGCCGGACCCGCGGGCGGTCGATCACCGCGCGGACGACGACCTCGCTCCCACCGGGTCCCGACACGGTGACCGGCACACGCGAGACGCCGAAGGGGGCACGCGTCCAGTCGACCCGGAAGGTGACCCTGGTCTGGGCGTCCACCCGGCCGCGGGTGCGGTCCGCGATCAGCCAGGAGGCGCCGGTGCGGACCTGGTAGCCGAACGGCTCGGTGCCGCGGTTGAAGACGTCGACGTACTGCGCGGGCTGGCTCTGGTAGGGGCTGAAGACCGGCAGGACCGGCTCGGTCCCGTCCTGCCCGGCGGCCGGCCACCACTGGGGGGAGCCGTCCACGGCCACGCCCATCTCGGCCTTCGCGGGGAGGTCGATGCGCCGGACCGCGGGGAAGATCTCGTCGGCGATCGCCACGTTGTTCAGCTCGGGCTGCTGCCAGGGGGCGTTCGGACCGTAGCGGTCGACGTCGCCGTACCCGATGTGGGGCTGGCTCTGGAACCCCTTCCACTTGCCGTCGGCCACCTCGGTGCCGAAGCGCCGCGCCAGGGCGAGGTCCTCGGCCAGTCCCGCCTCCGCGGTGGCCGCGAGGCGGTTGGTGAGGGCGCGGCCCTGCGGGGCGTAGTGGAGGTTGGTGAACTCCGCCTCCCGCAGCGCGTACAGGTTGGCGGTCGCCCGCACTGCGTACCCGGCCAGTTCGTACCAGGCGTCCTGGGCGGAGGCCGGAAGCCTGCGGCGGACGCGTTCGGCGGCGGCGGCCAGCCGCTGCCAGTCCTCGGTGACCCGCTCCAGCTCGCGGTAGTCGACCAGGCTGAACGGTGTGGCCCGGTCGTCGTACACGATGGCCGAGGTGTCCTTCGCGGGGTCCTTCGACGGGTCGAGGCCGATCTTCCGGTTGAGCAGCTCGGGCTTGCGGCGGGACTGCAGGGCGGCGTACGTGCGCAGGATCCCGGCGATCTCCTCGGCCTGGCCCTCGCCGAAGTTCTGCGCGGCGTAGCGCTCCTCCCACTCCGGCAGGCTCTCCAGGGGCCACCGGTCCGGGTTCCAGGCGTAGTCGAGGAAGAACTGGGTGGGGAGTTCGTTGCCCTTGAGGTCGCCGACGTTCGTCACCCAGAGACCGTGGTTGCCGTATGCCGCGCTCTGGTGGAGCTGGTCCCACATGTTGGGGAGCGAGGCGGTGTCGACCCACTTGTAGTTGCGTCCCACTCCGACGTAGTCGAAGTGGTAGTACAGGCCGTATCCCCCGCTGCGCGCGTCGTTCTCCAGGTCCGGCAGCTTGCGGACGTTGGCCCAGTTGTCGTCGGTGAGGACCACGGTGACGTCGTCGGGGACGCGCAGTCCGCGGTCCCAGTAGCGCTGCACCTCCTTGTAGAGGGTCCACACCTGCGGGACGGCGGTGTCGCTGCCGAGCTCCTCGGCGATGATCGCGCGCTGGGTGGCGATGATCTCGCCCATCAGCTCGATGCCGTCGCCGTCCGGCAGGCTGACGTCGCCGTTGCCGCGCATGCCGAGGGTGACCACGCCCTCGAAGTCCTCGTGCGCCATGCGGCGGACGCCTTCGCGCCAGTACGCCTTGATGGCCTCGGCGTTGCGGCGGAAGGACCATTCACCGGTGCCGCCGTAGGGGTCGTGCCCGGGAGTGGTGATGTTTCCGGCGCTGTCGCGGACCGCCGCGACCGCGTGCCTGTTCCACTCCTCGATGCCCCGCATCATGGGCGCCTCGTGCGAGGTGCCCATGACGACGCCGTACGCCTTGGCTGTGGCGTGGTTCTCCGGGTCGTCCTCGGCGAAGGCGCGGCCCCACACGGCGGGCCACAGGTAGTTGGCCTTCAGCCGCAGCATGACTTCGAAGACCCTGGCGTAGAAGGCGGCGTTGAAGCCGCCCTCGTAGCCGGGTGCCTTGCCGGGGCCGAAGAAGGCGGGGGCCCAGGTTCCGAGCGCCGGGTTCTCGTCGTTGACGAAGAAGCCCCGGTACTTCACCGCGGGAGTGCCCTGGGTGTGCCGTCCGGGCAGGGCGTACAGCGCGTCCCGGTGCACGGGCACCACGTCGTCCCACCAGTACCAGGGGGAGACCCCGATGCCCCGGGACACGTCGTAGGCGGCGAAGACGGTGCCGCGCTGGTCGCTGCCCGCGATCACGAAGGCGCGGCCGACGCCGGGCATCGGCCTCTCGACGACGGTCTGCAGGCTCGTCTCCCACTTTCCGGCGACGGAGGAGACGTCCAGCTTCCCGGCGGCGACCAGTGCGTCGATGAGCGGGCTGCGGCCGATGGTGCCCACGAGGATGACCTCCCTGCCGCGGGGGGCCGTGGTCCGCGAGAGTGCGGGGCGGACACCGGTGACACGTTCGATGTCCGCCTGGAGGTCGCCCGCCACCCGGACGACGCCCGCGTGGTCGTCGTCACTGACCACCACGGGGGCCGCCCGGCCGGCCCTGACGAGGGGGAAGGCGCCCGGGCGGGGGGTGAAGGTGATGTAGGCGCCGGGGTCGGTGGGCCTGCCGCCGGCCGGGCCGGAACCGGCCTGAGCGGCCGCGGCCTGCACGGCCGGTCCCAGCAGCGGCCCGAGCGGCGTCGCGGCGAGTGCGGTGAGTCCGAGGCCGGCCCCGAGGACCGCTCGGCGGCTGGTGCTGTGCGGGGTGTGCTGGTCCATACTGCTCTCCCATTCGTTCGCACTGGTGACACGTTGGACGGGCGTGCCCGCGGCCTCGCGCCGCGGGGTGGGTCTTCGGTAAGGCCGCGTCAGTCGGCGGGCGGTGCCCGGCGCCGCGGCGGGCCGCGGGGCGGCCACGACGGCGTCGGCGGTGTCGTCCGGTTCCGGGGCGGCCGCGGCGAAGACCTCGATCAGGGCGCCGCTCCAGGCGGGTGCCTGCTGTGTGGGCACGTCGTGGCGCTCAGCGAGGTGTTCACGGGGGGAGGCGACGGTGTACCGCTGCCTGAGCCGCTGCCGGCGCGGGGCGAACAGCCATGCCCCCACGGCGGCTGTGAGGGCGAGCGGCGGGAAGGCCCACACGTGGCCGGTGATGCCGTAGCTGTAGGCGATGGCGGCGTACGCGACCAACACGGCGCCGTAGGCGGACATGTGGTGGGAGTTGCCGGAGAGCCGCCAGGGCATCCGGTCGCCGCCGATGGAGTGACCGCTCACGTCGCCGGCCCGGCGGTGCGCCCCGAGGCCGATGAGGAGCAGCGCCGGGAGACAGCCGACGAGGGCGGTCCGGTCGAGCGGGGCCATGCGAACTCCTTGAGGTGCGTCCGTGCCCGGTGCGGCGACCCGGGTGCCGGGTGGCCGCACCGGGTCACCAGCGGGGGGTCTTCCTCTCGTAGGACGGGTCGATCCGGCGCATGTAGCCGGTGTCGTCGCGGTTGCGCAGCCCGCAGGCGATGTACTGCTCGTGCAGCCGGGCCAGGGCGTCGCGGTCGATCTCGACCCCGAGTCCCGGCCCCTTCGGGACGCGTACCGCCCCGTCGGCGAGGGTGAGCGCGCCGGGCACCACGACCTCCTCGGTCTTCCACGGCCAGTGGGTGTCACAGGCGTAGGTGAGGTTCGGTGTGGCGGCGGCCAGGTGGGTCATCGCGGCCAGGCTGATGCCGAGGTGCGAGTTGGAGTGCATCGACAGCCCCAGGGCGAAGGTGTCGCAGATCCCGGAGAGGAGCCGGGACCGGTGCAGTCCGCCCCAGTAGTGGTGGTCCGAGAGCACCACCTGGACGGACCCCCGCTCCACCGCGGGCGCGAGGTGCTCGAAGGCGACCACGCACATGTTGGTGGCGAGCGGGATCGGGGTCTCCCGAGCGACCCGTGCCATGCCGTCGAGGCCCGGCGTCGGATCCTCCAGGTACTCCAGGACACCTTCCAGCCGACGGGCCACCTCGATCGCGGTGGGGACGGTCCAGGCGGCGTTTGGGTCCAGGCGCAGCGGCGTCGTGGGGAAGGCCTCACGCAGGGCCAGGACCGCCTCGACCTCCTCCTCGGGCGGCCTGACCCCGCCCTTCAGCTTGACGGCGGAGAAACCGTGGTCGGCGATCATGCGCCGGGCCTGGGCCACGAGGCCCTCCGGGTCCAGCGCCGCTCCCCACCCGTCGGGCTCTTCGCCCGGGTGCCCGGCCCACTTGTGGAAGAGGTAGGCGCTGAAGGGGACGGAGTCCCGGACCGCGCCGCCGAGCAGGTCGCTGACGGGGCGGCCGGCCGCCTTGCCCTGGATGTCGAGGCAGGCGACCTCGAACGGGGAGAAGACCCGGTCGGCCGCGCTGCTGGTGGTGATCATCCCGGTGAGGCCGGAACCGCCGGTCGTGTCGGCGCCCGCCAGGGCCGCGGTCACCGCGCGGTGCATGGCGCCGAGTGCGTACACGTCCATGCCGGTGACCGCCGCCGCGGCTGCCCGCAGCCGGCGCAGGTGGCCGTCGTCCGCGTACGTCTCGCCGAGGCCGACCAGGCCCTCGCCCGTGTCGACCTCGACGACGGCGCGCAGCGCGAAGGGCTCGTGCACGCCGACCGCGTTGAGGAGTGCCGGGTCCCGGAAGGCGACGGGAGTGATCCTCACCCCGATGATCCGGAGGTCCTTCGTCATTGCGTCGTTGTCCGTTCCCTGGGTGTGGCGCGTGCGCGGTGCCGGCGGGCGGTGGGCGTCCGGGGCGGGTGTGGAGAGCCGGAGAGGCGCGGGTGGGACCGGCCGCACCGCCGAGCAGATTTGGCTTGCTCATGACAGATGGGTGGTCCTGTCGGTACGCCCGCCGGGAGCCGGCGACGGGACGGCAGGAGGACCCGCCCGGCTCGAAAGTTTCGACGCCGACCCCGCACTCCGCCGGACGCGGAGACGGCGGGGGGGGGGGGGGGGGTCGGCCGGCCGCCGGGGGCGCGGACCCGCCCGGCCCCCCCCGGCGGGGCCGGCCCCCCGCGCGGGGGGCGGGGCCGCGGGGGCCCG
>NZ_JBEXWB010000267.1:0-8835 GCF_040629645.1 Streptomyces sp. NPDC005899
CGGCCGGGTCGTCCTGGTCAATCCCGCCGCCGCGCAGATCCTCGGTTTCCGCGCCAGCGACCTCGGCGGCAAGGAGCTGCACACGCTGGTCCTGCTCACCCGGTCGGCCCTCACCCCAGGTCGCCGGGCGCGAGATCGGGCCGCAGCCGGTGCCAGGACGGCTGGCGGAGCTTGCCGGCCCTGGTCCGGGTCGAGTACCGCACCTCGCCGACCAGGCGCGGCAGCACCCACCGTGCCCCCGCGACCCGCGGCACCTCGTCGAACGGGCACGTGTCGACGGCGGCGACCCGGAGCAGTCCGGCGAGCGCCGTCCGCTCGGCGTCGCTCCACCCCGTGCCGACGCTGCCCACGTACCGCAGCCGCCCCTCGTGCGGCTCCCCGACCAGCAGGGCCCCGGGCAGGCCGCCCAGCCGCCCGCGCCCGGGCACCCAGCCGCCGACGATCACGTCGGCGGTGCGGGCATGACGGATCTTGATCCAGGACCGGGCCCGTACCCCCGGCTCGTACACGGAGCCCAGCCGTTTCGCGATCAGGCCCTCGAGCCCGGCCTCCCGCGTCATGTCCAGGGCCTGCGCACCGTGGCCGACGACTACCGCCGGTGTCGACCAGCGCGGCCCCTCCAGGCGGAGCCCTTCCAGGGCCGCCCGCCGCTCGGTGTAGGGGAGCGTGACCAGGGTCCTTCCCCGCAGGTGCAGGGCGTCGAAGACGACCAGGTGGGCGGGGATCCGCTCCGCCGTGCGGGCGGCCTTCGCGGGCGAGCCGGACAGCCCCATCCGTGACTGGAGCCGCTGGAAGTCGCTGCGCCCCTGGCTGTCCAGCGCGACGATCTCCCCGTCCAGCACCGCCGCCACGCCGCCGGTGGCCGCCCCGAGGGCGGTGAGGTCCGGGTAGGCCGCCGTGATGTCGGTGCCCGACCTGGCGCGCAGCTCCACGGAGCCGTCACCCGGCAGGTAGACCAGGGCCCGTTGGCCGTCCTGCTTGACCTCGTACGCCCACTGGTCGTCGGTGGCCGCGGGTGGGAGGGTGCCGGGGGTCGCGAGCATGGGGGCGAATCGGGGCAGAGGGGTCATGGCGGTACCTTCTCAGGTGAACCGCCCCCACGGGGTTCGGTGCCCGGTGGCAGTGCCGTACGAGCCCCCGGGCCGGGCGGGGTGGGCCGCCGCGCCCGGGGGCCGCCCCGGACGGTCAGTTGTAGCCGAAACCGCGGGGGAGCGGGGACCGGTGGAACAGCCGGGCCGGGACGGTGTCGGCCAGTGCCCGGTAGCCGGACGGGTTGAGGTGGAGGTGGTCCCCGGTGTCCATGGAGGGGCGGAGTGTGCGGGGGGCGTGCGGGTCGCGGGCGGTCCGGTCGAAGTCGAGCACGCTGTCGAAGCGCCCGCTCGTGCGGATCCACGAGTTGACCGTCTGCCGGGCCTCCTCCCGGTAGCCGTCCGGATCGTCGTATCCGGTGTTCCCGCCGAACGGGGTCAGGGTCGCCCCGTACACGCGGATGCCGTGGGTGTGGGCCCGGGTGATGATCTGTTCGTAGGCCGCGATGACGTCGGCCGCGGCCTGCTTCTGGGCGGCCGGGGAGGCTTCGGCCGTGCCGATGTCGTTGACGCCCTCGAAGACGAGCAGCCGGTCCACTCCGCTCTGTGCCAGGACGTCACGGTCCAGGCGGGCCAGGCCGTTGGGGCCCAGGCCGTCGTTGAGCAGGCGGTTCCCCCCGGCCGCCTGGTTGACGACGGCGGTGTTCGCGGTGGCGGGTTCACCCCTCAGGCGTTCGTTCAGCCGGTCGGGCCAGCGGTCGTTCATGTTGGTGGTGGAGCCCCGGCCGTCGGTGAGCGAGTCGCCCAGGACGACCGTCGCCGAGGTGGTGCTCCTGGACCAGACCTCGACCCCGCTGAGGAAGTACCAGTGGTCGGTGGGTGTCGCCCCGGGCAGGTCGGCGTCGCCGACGTGGTCACCGGCCCGCAGGTAGGACGTCGTGCGGGAGCCGGGGTGCGAGGTGATGGCGGTGGAAGCCTGGCCGGTGGCCAGGTAGACCGTCGCGGTGAGGTCGCTGCCGGGTGCGAGGCGGAAGTCCAGTGGGTCGGAGACCGCCTGCGCGCCGGCCGGCACCGAGACCGCGGGGCGCCCCTGGAACGTCACCCGGCGGGTCGTGCCCGCCTCGACCGCACCGGTACCCGCCCTGCCGTCCTGCGGCAGGGCCACGGAGACCTTGGTGATCGGGAGTACCGTGCCGCCGAAGGCGTTGGAGAAGCGCAGCCGGATGTGCTCGCCGCCGGTGGAGACGTGGACCGTCTGCCGCAGGGTGGTGTCCGCCATCACCGAGCCGTCCCGGGTGAAGGGCGCCGGGGGCATGTTGCCCGGTTCCGTCAGCTGCGGCATGGAGGTCCAGGTGCTCACCCAGTGGGCGTCGCGTTCCGTCGGCGCCGCCCAGGCGCCCCGGTCGGGGCCGTCACCCGCGCCGAGGGCGGGAGTGACGGCGGCCGCGGTGAGCGCACCCGCGACGAGCAGGCCGACTGTCGGGAATCCTCGGTTCACGGTGGTGCTCCCTCTGTACGGGTGGGGGAAGCGGGATCGACCCACGTGTGTGGACGGCGTCCTCGCCTGTGGACGGCGACGCAGGCGGCAGGCTAGTCCTCCGGCAAATTTCGGTCAATGCCTCGAAATGTTTCGGCGGCTGGGCGGTAGGTGCCGTGGGCCGGGCAGCCGGCGGGCCGTCAGGCCGGTGGGGCCGTGAAGCCGACGTCGGCCGCGGCGATGGTGACGTCCGCGTCCCCGCTGAGGGCCCATGCGGCGACGCGCGAGACCGTGGCGGCGGGGACCGCCTCGCTGACACCGGGCTCCGCCGGGATGTCGTGCGTCGCGTGGCCGTCATGGGGCAGGGCCACGCGGTAGCCGAGCGCCAGTGCCGTACGGGCGGTCGCCTGGACGCACATCTCCGACATCAGGCCGCAGACGGCGATCGATCGCACGCCCGCCGTGGACAGCAGATCGTGCAGCGGCGTCCCCTGGAAGCCGTCGTCGTGCGTCTTGCGGACCACCGTCTCCATCACCCCGTCCCGGACGGGGTGGTGGAGCGCCCAGCCGGGGGTGTGGGGCTCGTCCCCGGAACCGGCCGGTCCGTCGTTCTGGACGTGCACGACGAGAGCCCCGGCCTGCCGGGCCCGCGTGATCAGGTCGGCGGTGCGGTCCAGGAGCCGGGCGGCCCCGGGCAGGGCCCCGCTCCCGGTGACGAACGCCGTCTGGACGTCGACGACGACGAGTGCTTCCGCCGGGCTCGGGTGAGTGTTCATGCCGCCATCTTGCCGAGGGTGTCCAGGGCGGCGAGGGGGCCGGCCCTGCCGGCGGCCGCCGCCCGCCCTCGGGGCGTGAGGCGGACGTGACCACCGGGGCCCGACGCCCGCGGGGCGGTGCCTCCCGGGCCGCCCTCAGGCCTTGGTTGTGCAGATCGCGTCGTACGGCCGGCCCGGGCTCGGGAACAGCTTGATCGGGTCGTCCGACTCCGCCGGGCACTCCTCGACCGTCTTGGCCAGGGCCAGCACCTTGCTGCCTCCGCTCGCGCAGGCGACCTCCTTCGCCTGGTCGTCGACGCAGTCGCCCACGACGAGCTGGCCACCGCCCATGCCCGCGTCGCCCGGGTGCTCGCCGGACAGGTTCCGGCCGCAGATGGTCTTGCTCGGGAGTCCCGCACCGGCGTCGCCGCCGAAGGAGACCTTCACCGAGATGATCTCGTCCGTGCCGGCGGGGCACTCGACGGCCCCGGCGAAGATCTCGCCGTCCTTGACCTGGAGGGCCTTGATCGTCGCCTTGGGGTCGTCGCAGTCCAGGGCCTGGTAACCGTCCTTCGACTTGCTCGTGTCCGGCCCGGCGCAGTCGCCGGTCTTCCACTCCTTCGGCTTCCGGTCGACACCGGACGAGGAGGAGGACGACGAGGAGGTGTCGCACGCGGTGGTGGCGCCCAGGACGAGCGCGAACAGGAGGCCCGCCTTCGCGCAGTCCATGAGGACCGAACGCGTGCGCGCGGCCCCCGTCCCGATGCTCCGGGCGCGCGTGCTGCCGTGGACGCTCATGCTGCTCCTCGTAGGCGTGACGTGATCCGCACGGCGTGTCCGCGCGACGCGTGCGGCTGTTCCCGCGTAAGGACGGCATAAGCGGTCCGGGTGGTTCCCGGTGGTCGCCGGGAGGTGGCGAGAGCTGCGTGGCCGATGGGCCTACGTGGCCGGTAGGACCGGGTCCCGGCTATCCCGGATAGAAGATATCCAGGATTGGCTGTACGGTGAAGGAGCGGCGCGGAACACGCATGACGCTCCCCTTCGAGGAAGGCACGACATGAAGATCGCAGTGATCGGTGGCACGGGGCTGATCGGCTCCCAGGTCGTCGACATCCTGCACGCGGCCGGGCACGAGGCGGTGCCGCACTCCCTGTCCACGGGGGTCGACCTCCTCACCGGGGAGGGGCTCGCGCCCGCTCTCGACGGAGCGGACACCGTCGTCGACCTGACGAACTCGCCCACGTTCGACGAGGCCTCACCCGCCTTCTTCCGCCGGACGACGGGCAACCTCCTGGCGGCCGCCGGACAGGCGGGCGTCGGCCACGCGGTGATCCTGTCCATCGTCGGCGCGGAGCGGGTGCCCGCGCTCGACTACTACCGCGCGAAGGTGCTGCAGGAGGACCTCCTCAAGGCCGGCCCCGTCCCGTACTCGATCGTCCGCGCCACCCAGTTCTTCGAGTTCATGGACGCGGTGCTGTCCTGGACGGCGGACGAGCACACCGTCCGGCTGCCCTCCACGCCCCTGCAACCCATGGCGTCCGCGGACGTCGCCCGCGCCGTCGCGGAGGTGGCCGTCGGCACGCCCCTGCGGGGCACGCGGGAGGTCGCGGGCGCCGACGTCTTCCCGCTGGACGAGCTGGGACGGATCACGCTGGAGGCCCGGGGCGACGGGCGCACGGTCACGAGGGACGAGGAGGCCGGCATGTTCGCGGCCGTGGAGGGCGACGCCATCACCGCAGGCGACGACGCCGTCATCGCGCCCACCCGCTACCGGGACTGGCTGGCGTCCTGACGCCTGCCCGCCCCGCCGCGGCCGCCGTGCCCGGTGCCGGGTCCCCCGCCGGATCCGGCGCAGGCGCACCGCATCCGGCGGGGGATGCGGCGCCCCCGCCGGACGGCTGTGGCGATCAGGCGGCCGCGCAGGCGGCTCCGCCGAGGGTGAAGGCGACCGGGGCCGTGTTGGCGGCCCCCTTGGCGGCCGTGAAGCCGAGGGTCACGGTGCCCCCGGCGGCGATGGTCGACGTGTACGAGGCCGGGGCGACGCTCACCGTGGCGCCGTTCTGGGTGGCGACCCCGCCCCACATGTTGCTGATCTTCTGGCCGTCGGCGAAGGCGAAGCCGAGCTGCCAGCCGCTGACGGCGGCCGTGGCGGTGTTGCGCAGGGTGATCTCGCCCTGGAAGCCGCCGGGCCACTCGCCGATGACGCGGTAGCCCACGGAGCAGGCCCCGCCCGGTGTGCTGCCGCCCTTGCCGGTCCTGGCGCCGACCGTGGCCGAGCGGGCCGAGCGGTTGCCGGCCGCGTCCCGGGCGTAGACGGCGAAGGTGTACGCCGTGTCGGCGGTGAGTCCCTTGACGGTGGCGGAGGTCGTCGTGGAGGTGACGGCGGTGGTCTCCGTGCCGCCCACGCGGACCACGTCGTAGCCGGTGACACCGGTGTCGTCGGTGGCGGCCGGCCACGCGAGGCTGACCGACGAGGCCGTCACGGCCGTGACGGACGGGGTGCCGGGGGCGGTCGGTGCCTTGGTGTCACCCGTGCCGCCCGCGTAGACGGTCGCCTCCTTCGAGGTCTGGGCGATGCCGTTGGCGCCGTGGAGGATCCGCTCACCCCAGGAGCTGAGCCGGCCGGGATCGAAGTCGATGGTCAGGTCCAGGATCGGGTCGGTGTTGCCGCTCCAGGACCAGGCCAGGTAGCCGAGTCCGAGCTGCTCGGCCGTGGCCATCATGGTGTCCTCGTCCGGATCGCCGTACTGGTCGGCAGGTCCGCCGAACTCACCGATCAGCAGGGGCAGTCCGGCGTCGACGAAGGCGTTGAGGTAGTCGGTGACCTTCGCGGCCGTGTTGTAGACGCTGTACATGTGGATCGAGAAGATGAGGTTGCCGGTCGCGTCGGCGTCGTACACCGTCCGCGCCTGGGCGCGCATGACGCCCTGCCAGTCCTGGCCCCAGTTGGGCGCGTCCACCATGATCGTGTGCTGGAAGCCGGCGGCGCGGAGCTTCTTGACCGCCGCGATCGTCGGGGCGGTCCAGCCGGCGGGGTCGGTGTTGCCCCAGGGCTCGTTGCCGATGTTGATGACGACGTGGCCCTCCTCGCCGGCGAGGACGTCCTTGAGCCCGATCCAGTAGTCGGCCGCGTGGTCGAGCGTGCCGGCGGCGGCGTCCTCGCCGTAGCCGGTGGTGTCGTGCACCTCGAGGACGCAGATCAGCCGGTTGGTCTTGCACCGGTCGATGACGGCCGCGACGTCGGCCGCGCTGTTCTTGCTCCAGCGGTAGCCGTCGGACAGGACGACGCGGACGGTGTTGGCGCCGGTCGCCTTGATGTCGGCGAACGACTGCGTCTCACCCGGGTACCAGGTGTGGGCGTGGTTGATGCCGCGCATGACGAAGTCGTTGCCGTTGCCCTCCACCAGGCGGCCGTCGCTGATGTGGAGGCCGGCCGCGAGGGCGCCGGCCGGCTCGGCCCGGTCCGCGGCCCGCGCGGGGGCGGGGCCGAGCGCACCGGCCACCACGAGCCCGAGGAGGGCGGCCAGGCCTCTCAGCAGGAGGGTGAGGGGGCGTGTCCGTGCCGTGCTTCTTGCTGGTCTCACTGCGACTCCAGAGGGGTGGACGCGAGGAAAGTCGAGCTTCAGCAGTACATGGGAGCGCTCCCATCCAACCCATCTCGACAGGGGCACGTCAAGATGTGGGTGTGCCGTGGTCACCCCCGGACGGGCCGGGGTCCTCACGTACCCGCCCGACAGTGCCGGGCACAGGATGTCGGGTCCGGCAGGGTGGGGTCTTCCTAACGTGGTGGGCGAAAGGGAAGGGAGACCGGGGTGCTGGAACGGCTCAACCAGGCCATGGAGCACATCGAGGCGCATCTCGACGGCTCGATCGACGCGGCCGACCTCGCGCGCGTCGCGGTGACGTCGGAGTACCACCTGCGCCGTCTGTTCTCGGCGCTGGCGGGCATCCCGCTGTCGGAGTACATCCGCCGCAGGCGGCTGACCGTGGCGGGCGCCGAGGTGCTCGCCGGTGAGCGGACCCTGCTGGACGTGGCGGTGCGCTACGGCTACGGCTCCGGGGAGGCGTTCGCCCGGGCCTTCCGCGCCATGCACGGCGTGGGACCGGGCGAGGCCCGGCGGACCGGCGCGACGCTGCACGCGCAGCCCCGGATGTCCTTCCGTCTCGTCGTCGAAGGGAGCACCAGCATGCGGTACAGGATCGTCACCAAGGAGGAGTTCCGTGTGGTCGGCAGGAAGGCCCGCGTCCCGCTCGTCCACGAGGGTGCCAACCCGGCGATCGGCGAGTTCATCCGCGGGATCGGCCGGGAGGCGCTCGGACGCATGGCGGCCCTGTCCGACCAGGAGCCGGCGGGGATCGTCGGGGTGAGCGACCAGCTCGACCCGAGCCGCGCGGAGGGTACGGAACTCGACTACTACCACGGGGTGGTGACCACCCGTGAGGCACCCGACGACATGGACGTGCTCGTCGTCCCGGCGGGCACCTGGGCCGTCTTCGAGAACTCCGGTCCGTTCCCCCAGGCACTCCAGTACCTGTGGCGGGATGTGTACACGCAGTGGTTCCCGTCCAACCCGTACCGGAGCAGGCCGGGGCCGGAGATCCTGAGCGTGGACCTGACGGAGGACGGGGCGCGGGCCGACGCGAAGCTGTGGATCCCGGTGGAGGCCGAGCGCGGGTGAGCGGCGGGGGTCGGGCGCGGGTGAGGTGACCCCGGGGAGGCCGAGTGCGGGTGAGGCGGGCCGCGCAGGTGGCGACCGGGCGGGCGCCCGCGCCCGCCGTCGTGGGTATCCGGCGCCCGCGCAGTCCACCACCGGGGGCCGGCGGGCGGCCTCCGCGCACTCCGCCACCGGGGCCCGTGGGCGGCGGCCTCCGCGCTTCCCGGCGGTTTCGCCTCGGGCTGAGTAGCAGGACGCCGCACCACCGCGCGAGCTGAGTGCGGGAGCTCAGGTCCGGCGGCAACTCCGGTACCACGATGGGCGATGCGCGGCCTCACCGCCGCCCGTACCCCCGACGCCCGTACCCGCCGCCGAACATCTGGAGCACCGTGCTCAGCCGCGTAGCCGCCGCCGTCGTCCCGTCGCTCGGCAGTCTGACGACCTCCGCCGAACCGCTCGGCCTGCTGACGCCCGCCATCCTGGTCGCCAACCACACCTCCCTCGCGGGCCCCGGCATCGTGCTGGCGGGGCTGCACCGGATGGGCATCGAACCCGTCGTCCTCGCCACCGCCGGGCTGTGGCGCGTTCCCGTCCTGCGGTACCTGCTGGACCGCGACGGGCACATACCCGTGCACCGGCGCACGGTCCGGGCGGCCGACGCCCTTCGCGACGCGGCTGCGGCGCTGGACGCCGGGCGGCACGTGCTCGTCTACGGCGAGGGAGGTATCCCGCAGCGGAAAGGCTCCGGCGAGGCGGCCCCTTCGCCGTTCCGCAGCGGCCCGGCACGCCTCGCCGCGGCTTCCGGCGCCCCGGTGGTGCCGGTCGGACAGGCCGGCGCCCGCCGGGTCTGCTCCGGCAGTGGCGGCAAGCAGCTGGCCGGACTCCTCACCGCGCCCGTCCGCCGCCCCCGGCTGCACGTC
>NZ_JBEXWB010000268.1:0-8813 GCF_040629645.1 Streptomyces sp. NPDC005899
CCCGCCCGGACCGCGCCGGCACGCTCCGGCGCGCGCCGCCGGCGCCCGGCCCCTGTACCGCCCCGCTCGGACCTGGCCGATTAACTCCTGTACGCCCGGCCTCACTCCGCCGTGGGCTGTCAGCCCTCCGGCGAGATCCATAGCATGGCCCCGCACGGATAGGGACGACTTCACTCTGGGAACCGGCGAGGCACTGGATGAGCAACGGGGACACCTCCATCACGAAGAACATCGATGTGCACGTGCCGAGCGTCGCGCGGATGTACGACTACTACCTGGGCGGCAAGGACAATTACCCCGCTGACCGGATCGCCTGTGAAGAGCTCCTGAAGGTCGTCCCGAGCACCAAGGTGCTGGCGGTGAACAACCGCCGGTTCCTTCGCCGTGTCGTGCACCACCTCGCCTCCGAGTACGGCATCCGCCAGTTCGTCGACCACGGTTCCGGCCTGCCGACCCAGGACAACGTCCACCAGGTCGCCCAGCTCGTCGACCCGGCGGCACGGGTCGTCTACGTCGACAACGACCCCATCGTGCTGGCCCACGGCAAGGCGATACTCGAGGAGAACGACAGGACCGCGGTCATCCAGGCCGACATGCGCGACACCGACGGCATTTTCGGCCACCCCGAGGTGCGCCGGCTCATCGACTTCGACGAGCCGGTGGCCGCGCTGTTCGTGTCCGTGCTGCACTGCATTCCCGACTCGGACGATCCCGCGGGTCTGGTGCGCCGGGTCGCGGACCGGCTGGCGCCGGGCAGCTTCCTGGTCGTGTGCCAGCTCGTGAGCGAGGACGCGGCCACGCGCGACTTCGTCACCGACTTCATGGCGAAGAGCACGGGCAACCAGTGGGGCAGGGTGCGCCGGGCGGAGGACGTGGGTGTCTTCCTGGAAGGGCTGGAGGTGCTGGAACCCGGCCTCGTGGAGGTCTCGACCTGGCGGCCGGACTCCGATCTGGCGCCCAAGCAGGAGACCCAGGAGTGGATCGAGTACGGCGGCGTCGGCCGCAAGGGGTGACGGGTCCGGGCGCCCGGGCGCCGGTCCCGGTCAGCTGTAGCGCTCGACCGCGTCTTCCAGCAGCCGTCTGCTCTCGGCCGGGCTCGGGGACTGGGCGCTGAGGGAGTCCAGGATCCAGCGGTACTCGTCGGTGCTCTCCTGCTTGTTCACCGAGGTCGCGTTCGTCAGGTGCTCGATGTAGGCGACATCGGGGAGCCCCGCCATGGCGAAGCGCAGATAGGTGATGCCGTTGCCCGGAGACGTGTGGGCGGTCACCTCGAAGGGGGCCACCTGCACGATGCCGTGGGGCAGCTCGGTCATGGCCAGCAGGTGGACGAGTTGCTCACGCATCACGCGGGCGCCGCCCGTCGGCCGCATCAGCACCGCCTCGTCCAGGAGCACCCAGAGCTTCGGCGCGTCACGCCGGTGCAGCAACTCCTGCCGTCGCAGGCGCAGTTCGACACGCCGCCGGGTGGTCTCCTCCGGCTCGAGGTGGTGCCCCGAGCGCACCACCGCGTAGGCGTACTCGGGCGTCTGGAGGAGTCCTGGGACGTAGTGCCCCTCGTAGGTCCGGATGGAAGCCGCGGCCTCCTCCAGCCCCACGAGGGGTTCGAACCAGTCCGGCAGCACGTCCGCGTAGGTGCGCCACCAGCCGCGCCGGCCGGCCTTGCGCACCAGGTCGACGAACTCCGCGGCCCTGACCGGGTCGGTGACGCCGTAGAGCGTCAGCAGATCGGCGGCGTCCCGCTCCTTGCACGGGGAGTGCCCTGTCTCCATGCGGCTGATCTTCGCCGTGGAGCAGCGGATCCTGGCGGCCGCGACGTCGGGCGTGATGCCGGCCTCGCCGCGCATGCGCCGCAACTGCGCGCCGAGGACCAGGCGCAGGGCCGTGGGGCTCGCTCCGGCGGCCGAGGCGATCGCCGGCCTCCGTGAGGGCTGAAGCGGTTCGATGCCGGGCATGCGGGCTCCTGAGTGCGGACGTCAGGATCCCAGTCTGCCATCGGCTCCCCCGGATGGAGCCGGTCCGCGTGGGGTTGCGGTTCGGTTTCAGCCGATCATGCGGTCGAAGTCGCCGTCCCTGACGCCCGCGAGGAAGGCGCGCACCTCGTCGGGGGTGTACACGAGCGCCGGCCCGTCGGGATGCCGGGAGTTGCGCACAGCCACCTCGCCGCCGGGCAGCAGCGCCATCTCGACGCAGTTCCCGCTGGGGTTGCTGTGATGGCTCTTCGTCCACTCCACACCGGTCAGGGAGTTGGCGGGTACACCGTTGTCGAAGTGCTGCATGCGATCCGATCCTTACGGCTGTCGAGGGTCGCAGAGTCCTGACGAGCCGTCAGGTCTCGTGCCGGGCGACGGGTGCCGTCGTGCGCACCCACGGGTGCAATTTCGGATGCAATTGCACGGAAGCCCGGGCAGCGAAGATACCAGTGGTCGTCCGCGCCTTCGAGGCACTGCGGATCCATCTCGGCCACCGTGCCGGCGCCATGTCGTGCGGGAGTGGGCCTCCGCCCGTGCCACGTCGGGTGAAGCGCGTACGGGTCTGGCCGAAAGCGATCGGTCCCCGCGAGCGGTCCGGCCCTCGGCCTCTGCGCCCGCCGGGCAGGAGCCCCCGCACGGCGGTGTACGCCTGGCTCTCGACCGCGCCCTACAGACCGGCCAGCGCCGTCCATGCCTCGGCCAGCAGCCTGTGCCCGAGCGGGGTCGGATGGACCCCGTCGCCCGCGATGCGCTCGGCCGCCCCCGCGCTGCGCGCGGCCTGGTTCAGCAGACCGTCGGCGGCCAGCAGGGCCGCGTCGAACTCACCGGCCAGCCGGCGGACGGCATGGATCTTGGGGTCGAGGTCCTCCCGCCAGGCCCATTGCTCCGCCGTCACCGGGATCAGGAAGGGCTCCACCAGGAGCAGCTGGGCGTCCGAGCCCTCCCGGACCTGCGTCAATATGGCGCGGTAGTCGTCCTCGAAGGAGCGCGCCGAGGTCACCTCGCCCGATCGGTAGCGGAACCACGTGTCGTTGACACCGACCAGCACGGACACCACGTCGGGCCGGATGTCCAGGGCATCCTCACGCCACCGGGCGCGCAGGTCCGACACCCGGTCCCCCCCGACGCCCCGGTTGACGAACGTGATGCCGCTGTCGGGACGCGCCGCGCGGACGAGGTCGGCCGCCAGCCGGGCATAGCCCAGACCGAGCGGCCGGTCCGGCTCCGACAGCCGGCCCACCTCGGTGATGCTGTCCCCCTGGAACAGGACGGTTGCCGACTCGTGCAGGCTGATGGTCACGCGGTCCTCCGAAAGGCTGGCGGGGATGGTGCGGCGAGCCTGGGCCCCGGGTCGGGCCTCCGGCCGCTACCGGGCTGCCGTGGGCACGCGCGCCGCACCGAAATCGAGTACCCGGTCCACCTCTCGCAGGGTTTCCTCCGCGATCCGCCGCACCTCGGCCGGTACGTCGCCCTGTTCCTCGACGAGGCCGGCGTAGATCGGCGCCTCGGTACTGTCTGCGAAACTCACGTCGACTGCCCATTCCTCGGTTGGTACCCGCCGGTCGGCGGAAACGGCGGCCGAGTCTACGCGGTCGCCCCCGGCCCGGCGCGGGGAGGGGCCGCGCAGAGGGAACCGGCGCTCCCGGACGGCCCCTCGTGGCGGCGCTCCTCGAGCCCCGGATCGAGGGGCGCGGAGGGGATGGCCCGGCTTCCCGGGCGCCGGTCCCGACAGCCGGGTGTCGCGGGTGCGGCTCCCCCTCCCCCGCACCTGGCCGGCCCCCGCCGCCGCTCGGCGCCGACTCCCTTACTCGATGACGAGCTGGACGTCGATGTTGCCGCGCGTGGCCTTGGAGTAGGGGCAGTAGGCGTGCGTCGCCTCGACCAGGCGGCGGCCGGTCTCACCCTCCAGCGCCTCGGGCAGTTCGACGCGCATGACGACCGCGAGGCCGAAGCCCGTGTCGTCCTTGCCGATGGACACCTCGGCCGTCACGGCGACGTCCTTGGTGTCGAGCTTCATCTCCCGGCCGACCGAGCTCATCGCGCTGGCGAAGCAGGCGGCGTACCCGGCGGCGAACAGCTGCTCGGGGTTCGTGCCCTCGCCGTTGCCACCCAGGGCCGGCGGGAGGGCGAGCGCCAGGTCGATGCGGCCGTCCGAGCTGACCGCCCGGCCCTCACGTCCGTTCGCGGTGGCGGCAGCGGTGTAGAGCGCGTCCATGGGGAACCTTCCCTCTCTTCGGCGGTGACCGCGAGCCGGTCACCACCAAGAGAGTTGCACACAATTCAGTTGTGCACAACTAAATGGTGGTCGGAGTTACCCTGAGCCCATGACCTCTCCGCAGCCCGCCTCCCCCGAGCTGTCCGGCCTGCCGGACAGCGAACTGCTGCGCCTGGACCACCAGGTGTGCTTCTCCCTCCAGGCGGCCTCCCGGGCCTTCGGCGGCGTCTACCGGGAGGCCCTCGGGGAACTGGGGCTCACCTATCCGCAGTACCTCGCGATGATGGTCCTGTGGGAGCACGGCCCCCTGCCGGTCAGGACGATCGGTGAGCGCCTGCACCTGGACTCCGGCACGCTCTCCCCCCTGCTCAAGAGGCTGGAGGCCGCAGGACTCGTGAGACGGGAGCGCAGTGCACGGGACGAGCGGTCGGTCGTCGTGCACCTCACGGACGCCGGGGCCTCGTTGCGGGAGCGCGCGCTGCCCGTCCCCCGGACGATCCTCGCGGCCACGGGCATGTCGGTCGAGGAGGTCCTGGCGCTGCAGGAGACACTCGGGCGGCTCACGGCTTCCCTGAGCACGGCCGGCTGACGGGCACACGGGAACGGCCCCCGGGCCCCGCCGCCCGCACATGACGGTCCAGCGCTCGCCGGACCTCTGCCTCCGGAACTCGCAGGAGTCCGGCCTCCGAAATAGGATGCAGGGACTAAAGCAACGCGGAGCGGCCCATGAACCGGCGTCGAACTCCCCGATCGGCGAGCGCCGAGGATCTGCTCAGCACCCTGCAGCACCTGACGGCCCGTGCGCGGCAGGAAGTGGGACCGCACCAGGCCCGGGTCGAACTGGCGCAGGCACTGCAACGCAAGATGCTGCCGGCCGCCCTGCCCGTGTTCCCGGGACTGCAGACCGCCGCCCGGTACGCCCCCGCGCGCGACGGGCTGGACATCGGAGGCGACTGGTACGACGCCTTCCTGCTGCCCGACGGGGCGCTCGCCCTGGCGGTGGGCGACGTCCAGGGGCATGACGTCGAGGCCGCGGCCTTCATGGGGCAGATACGCGTGGCCATGCGGGCCATCGCCAGTACGGCGGCGGATCCCGGCGAGGTGATGGGCCGCACGAACGACCTGCTCCTTTCCATGGACTCGACGCTCTTCGCGACCTGCTCCTTCTTCCGTCTGGATCCACGCACCCGCGAGTGCGAGAGCGCCCGGGCCGGACACGTCGCCTGCGTGTGGGCGACCGCCGACGGACGGTCGGGGGTCACCGCGGACGACGGCGGCCTCCCCCTGGGCATCGAGGCCCGTCAGCACTATCCCGTCACCCGTCGGACGCTCACCGACGACGGCGCGTTCGTCCTGCTCACCGACGGAGTCGTCGAGGGTCCCTCCCTGACGATCGGCGACGGTCTCGACCGCGTCCGGCGCCTGCTGAGCGCCCATGTCGGCGACAGCGCCGAGGAGCTGGCGGACCGGCTGCTCGAAGCCGCCGTGTTCACCGGTCACGAGGACGACGCGGCCGTCCTCGTGCTGCGCCACGACGCGTTCCCCTCCGCCTGACCCCGGGTGCCGCGAACCCCTTGCCGCGTGTCACGGCGGTCCGCCGCCATGGGCGGTGTCTGATGAGGTGTGTGATTCGCAGCGAGGAAACCAGACGCCGGGTCCGGGTCGTGTCGCAGACGCTCGCCATCACCGCCGTCTACTACGCTTCCGGGCGCATCGGCCTGCTCCGGCAGGTGGGCGTGGAGGGCTCGGTCGTCACCCCGCTGTGGCCGCCCACGGGTATCGCCCTCGCGGCTCTTCTGGTCCTGGGTGTCCGGGCCCTGCCGGCCATCGCCCTCGGCGCCCTGCTCATGGTGCTGTCGATCAGCGGCACCCTCACCCCGTGGGGTGTGGGGATCGCGGCGGGAAGCACGCTGGCCCCGTTGTGCTCCTTCGTGTCGCTGCGGGCGGTGGGGTTCCGCAGCGAGCTGGACCGGCTGCGCGACGGCGTCCTCCTGGTGTTCCTCGGCGCCATGGGCGGCATGGTGATCAGTGCCACCGTCGGCTCCGGCATCCAGGCGCTGAACGGTGATCTGGCCGAGGACAAGTTCTGGCAGGTCTGGTCGGCCTGGTGGGCCGGGGACGCCATGGGGGTGCTCACGGTCACCCCGCTGCTGCTGGTCCTGCGAACGGCGCGGGTTCCCAGGAGGGGGGACCGGTGGGCGGAGACGCTCGCGCTGGCGGTCGTCGCGGCGGGGGTGACGATCAT
This sequence comes from Streptomyces sp. NPDC005899, assembly GCF_040629645.1. NCBI lineage: Bacteria > Bacillati > Actinomycetota > Actinomycetes > Kitasatosporales > Streptomycetaceae > Streptomyces > Streptomyces sp. NPDC005899. The sequence goes on from NZ_JBEXWB010000268.1 coordinate 6,431, forward strand.
CGCGACCAGAAGCCCCCTGTCCATGATCTACCTGCTCTTCCCGGTCCTGATCTGGGCCGCCCTGCGCTTCCAGCTGGCGGGCAGCGCGCCCTGCGCCCTGCTGATGTCGGTGATGGCGATCGTCGCGGGAACCGACCGGGTGGGGCCGTTCGCCGGCCACTCCGTCCTCGAGGTCATGCTCAACCTGACCGTGCTCAACGGGTGCGTGGCCCTCACCGCCCTCCTGCTGGCCGCCATCGTCACCGAGCACAACAACATCCGCCGGGAGACGGAGCGGGCATGCGAGGAGCTCGCCGCCCTGGTGGAGGAACTCGCACCGCGTCCACCGGCGCGGGACTGGTCCGCCCGTCATCGGGGCGAACCGGGCCCGGCGTGAGCGTCCGGACCGCCTCAGCCGCCGTGCGCACCGCCCGCGCGCGGGAAGAGGCGGGCCAGGAAGTCGTTGCGGAAGGTACCGGTGGGATCGAAGCGGCCCATCAGGCCCTCGAAGTCCGCGTAGTGGTCGTACAGCTCACGCAGCCGGCCGGGCGCCGTGGTGAACACCTTGCCCCAGTGCGGCCTCGCTCCGAACGGTGCCAGCGCCTCCTCGATCTCCCCGAGCACGGGTGTGACCGCCGCCGTGTCCGGCACCCAGGTGAAGTGGAAGGCCACGGAGTCGCGTCCCTGGGCCGGGCTGAGCCACAGCTCGTCGGCGGCCACCGTACGGATCTCGCCGATCTGCAGCAGTGGGGCGAAGCGGCCGCGTATCCGTTCCAGTGCCTCGTAGGCCGCGACGGCGTCGTGACGGGCCACGAAGTACTCGGACTGGAGCTCCTCGCCGTTGCTGGGGGTGAACTCGAGCCGGAAGTGGGGAAGCCGTGCGTGCCAGGGGCCGGCCTCGCCCTGTTGTGTGCAGTGGACGGCCGGCATGCCCGGGACCGGATGCCTCGGCCCCTCGGCGAGCTCGGCTCCGAGCCAGCGCGGGGGTGCGGTCAGGGGGCCCTCGGCCGTCACCCGCCGCTTGAGCCACACCTGGTCGACCGGATCGTCCCGCCAACTGGTGAACAGGCTCACGCTGTATGCCTCGGACATCACCTCGTCGAACCGGCCGAGCAGCTCCGTCCGCGGCAGGCCCTCGTACACCCACTGCTGTACGTCGAAGGCAGGCACGAGGTCCAGGGTCAGACGGGTCACCACGCCGAGGGCGCCCAGGGAGACGACCGCCCCGGCGAAATCGTCCTCACCGCGTTCGAGGGACACCAGCGCGCCGTCCGCGGTGACGAGTTCCAGCGCGCGGACGGCGCCGGCCAGGGAGGGGTTCGAGACGCCTGATCCGTGGGTGCCGGTCGCACAGGCGCCGGCGACCGAGATGTGGGGCAGCGAGCCCAGGTTGTGCAGCGCGAATCCGCTCCGGTGCAGCGTGCCGGTCAGTTCGCCGAAGCGCAGGCCGCCGCCGACGGTCACGGTCGATGCCTCGTGGTCGATCTCGACGCAGCGGGGCAGCCCGGCGACGGACACCAGGTCCCCGTGCGTGTCGGCGACGGTGTTGAAGGAGTGGCCGGTGCCGAGCGCCCGCACCGCGGTGCCTGCGGCCACCAGCTCCCGCAGCTCGGCCACCGACGCGGGCGTGCGCAGGCGCTGCGCGCCGAACACGATGTTGCCGGCCCAGTTCGTCCGCCGGCCGGACGGGACACTCCCGGAATGATCGATCATGCGTCCGAATCTTACGCTCCCGCCCGTGCGGGGCGGGGCCGCACGGCGCACGCCGCCGAGGGCAGGCAGAACGCCGGCATCACGCGCGAGGGACGCGAGGGAGCGGTCGCCGGAAGGAATCGGACCGCGCCCTCGCCCCTCCGGAGGACCGTCGGAGAGATCTCACGCGTCCGGCCTCCAGGCGGGCGGCGTGGGTCAGTACGGGAGGACGCGTCCGGACGGGGTTCGCAGATCCGGCGGGGGCGGCCCCGCCGGGGGACGCGGACGGCGGACGATCTGGATGCGGCCCACGGCCACCACCTCCTCAGGTCACCGGTATCTGCCCACCGGAGCGTCCTTCACACGTCCGGGGGCCGCGCAACCGCTGCCCCCGGGCGCTCGCGGATGCGGAGCGCGCCGTGTGCGGTGACCCTGGACAAGGAGAACGCCGAGCCGAGGAGGATTCGACATGTCCGCCATGGACAAGATCAAGAAAATGCTGAAGGGCCACGAGGACCAGGCGGGAAAGGGCGTCGACAAGGCGGGGGACATGATCGACGAACGGACCCAGGGGAAGTACAGCAAGCACGTCGACACCGGCCAGGAGAAGCTGCGCCAGCAGCTGGACCAGGACCGGAACCCGCAGGACCCGCCGCGCGGCTGACAGCCGGCCGGGCCGGCCCGACCGCGCTTCCCCCTCCGGGCACACGGC
>NZ_JBEXWB010000269.1:0-8802 GCF_040629645.1 Streptomyces sp. NPDC005899
GTGACAACGCGGCGGCGGCGGCCGCCGCGGTCAACCTGGCCGCCGCGTTCGCCGAGATGGGCCGCGACGTGCTGCTCGTCGAGGCCGACCTGCGCACGCCGTCCCTGGCCCGCGACCTGGGCTCCTCGGCCCACGAGGTCCGGCCGCCGCGCTGGGCCGCCGGGGAGGGGGACGGCACCTGGCCGACCGGAGCCCGCTCCAACGTGGACGTGCCCGGCTCCGGAGCGTTCGCCCTGGTGGCCGGGGCGACGGTGGACAACGTGCCGCGCGCCCTGACCTCCGCCCCCGTCGGGCGGATCGTCGCGGAGGCGGACCGGCCCGGCGCCGTGGTGATCGTGCTCGCCCCGCCGGTGCTGTCCTACGCCGACACGGTCGCCCTGGTGGACCGCGTCGAGGGCGTCGTGATCGTCTGTGACCTCCGCGAGGTCCACCGCAGCGACCTGGAACGCATCCGCGAGATCATCGGCGCCTCGGGCGGCTCGGTGCTCGGCGCCCTGCTCCACCCCGGCCGCCGCCGGCTGCGCCGCGCGGAGCGCCGCCCCCGGTCCACCCGGCGCCGCGCCGGTGGCGGGCCGGGCGGTGCGCCCGGCGAACCGGACGCACCGGAACTCACCGGAGACCCCACCGAGACACTCGGGCTGCGCTCCTTCACCCTCCCGGGCGCCCGGCGGTGAGAGCCCGTACCGCGATCCTCTGTTCGGTCGCGGACCAGGGCGTGGCGGCCCTCACCAACATCCTGGTGCTGGTGTCCGCCGCACGGCTCTCCACCGTGGCCGACTTCGCCCGCTTCTCCGCCGTCTACCTGGTCTTCACCGTGCTGCTGGGCGTATCCGGCGCCCACACCGGGCAGCCGCTGGTCCTCAGGCGCGGCGAGGGCGACACCGTGCGGGGCGCCTGCCGCTCGGCCGTCGTCCTCACCGTGCTCGCCTCGGCGGTCCTCGGCGCGCTGCTCGCGGCCGCCTGCCTGCTCGTCCCCGGGGGGACCGCCCGAGCCCTGGTGGTGCTCGGCCTCGTCCTGCCCGTGGTGCTGGGGCAGGACGCGGTGCGGTACGCGTTCTCCACACTGCACCAGCCCCACCTGGCCCTCGGCTCCGACCTGGTGCGGCTGGTGTGCGTGCTCGGCGCCCTGTCCGTCCAGGACCACGGGGCGGCCCCGGCCCGGCTGATCGCGGTCTGGGGCCTCTCCGCGCTGCCGGCCCTCCTGCTGTCGGCCGCACTGCTGCACCGCTCGACCGCGAGGGCGCCCTCGCAGATGCGCCCGATGCTGCGGCGGGGCCACCTCGGCAGGCGCTTCGTCGTCGAGTTCGGCGTCGGCAACGCGAGCAGCCAGCTCTCCGTCCTCGGCCTCGGGGCCGTCGGCAGTCCGCTGCTCGTCGGTGCCCTCCGCGGGGCGACCACGCTGTTCGGTCCGCTCAACGTGCTGTTCACCTCCGCCACCTCCTTCGGCCCCCCGCTCCTGGGCCGCATCGGTGACGAGCGGCGCCGGATACGGGCGACGGCCGCTCTCGCCGCCCTCCTCGCGGCCGTGGCCGTCCTCTGGGCCACCGTGCTCGCCCTGCTGCCGGGCCGGGTGGGGAGCGAACTCCTCGGCGACACCTGGCCGGCCGCCGCCGCCCTGCTGCCCGCGACCGGCAGCCAGTACGCGGCGATGGCCGTCGGGACCTGCGGGCTGCTGGCCCTGCGGATGCTCGACCCGCGCACGACCCTGAGCATCCAGGTGGTGTTCTCGCTCTGCGCGGTGGGCCTCATGGCCGCCGGCTACGCCCTCGGGGGTGTCCCCGGGGCCGCCTGGGGGCTGTCCCTGGGATCGCTCTGCAAGGCGGCGGCCACCTGGACCAGGGTGGCCCGGATCCGGCGGCGGAAGCCGGCGCCCGACGAGGCCGTCACCGCCGACGCACTGCCCCCTGCTCCTTGAACGTGCTGATCAGCAACAGACACAGCGCGGCGATGGCCAGCTTTCCCGCCGCCTGCAGGAGCGGGCCGCGCAGCAGGATGAAGGTGTATCCGGCGAGCAGCGGCGCGGCGATGGCCAGCACGCTCCCGGGGCCGGGCCCCGCCCGGGTGACGGCCAGCGCGTACCGGCGGTCGGTGCGTGCCACCGCGTAACCGATCACTGCGAGCCCGCCGATCACCCCGGAGGCGCCGAAGTCGACCCAGAACTCGGCCCACAGCGGGGCCGAGAGGTTGGTCATGCGCAGTCCCATCCACTGCCCGACCCGGACCCCGGTGTCCTCCGGCTTCCCGCTCCACACCGCGCGCGGCACGAAGAACAGTGCGGAGCCCGTCAGTTGGCGTCCGTAGGTGTGGCCCCGGGTGTCGACCCACGAGATGGTGTTGGCGAACATCACCATCTGGTCGTAGTCCTTCGTCACCAGCGGCTCGAAGACCGAGGCGGACTGCGCGGGCCGCTGTCCTTCGTCGTCGTACCGGAACTTGTCGGCGTACGGGAACACCACCAGTGCCCCCACCACCCCCGTGGCCAGCACCGTGCGGTAGATCGCCGCACTGCTCGGGAACGCGGTGAAGACGAAGGCCAGCAACACCGTCAGGAACCAGTAACGGGCGTTGGAGACAGGGTTGTTCACCACGAGGTTCAGCGCCACCAGCGCCACCCACACCAGCGCCGTCGACGGGGTGCGCCGGGCCCGGTAGGAGGTCGCCAGACGGCGGGTGTAGAAGAGCAGCGCCAGCAGCGCCGGGACCTGGCCGAAGCCCTTGATGAACGCCGAGCCGACATTGGACCCTTCCGAGACCACCCCGCTCGCCGCGACGGTCTCGTTGATCTCCTGCCGGCTGGAGAAGAAGACCGAGGGGCCGCCCAGCTTCAGCACGTAGAACGCGCTCGCCCCGAAGGCGAGCAGCACCAGCAGCCGCAGCCGCAGCGGATGCGCCACGGCAGGTCCTCCGCCCGGGCTCCGCTTCGAGGGCGTACGGCGCCTCAGCGGGCGCCGCGAGGCCAGCAGCGCACCCAGGTCGAAGGCGGCACACCCCACCAGGGCCATCGCGATGGCCGTGACCAGGTCCTGGCGCGGTCCCACCATCGGCGTCGGCGTCTGCCCGATCACCACCTGGGCGAACGGCGCCACGCCCATCGCGATGTACACGAACATCCAGAAGACGCCCTGGAGCAGCCGCCGCCGAGTGGAGAGGATCATCGTCGCCAGCCGGGCCCCCGCATAGCAGGTCAGCACCAGCTGGAGCCAGTACGCGGTGTCCCGGACCCCGCCGCCGGGCTGTGCCGCGATCACCGCGGGCAGGAAGCACACCAGGCCGAGGATGAGCGGTACGGACAGGGCCCGCGACAGCATCGACCAGGCGATCGGCTGCTCGGGCGGCTCCAGGACGCCACCCCGGGCCCGTGCCCACTCCGGACGCGCGACCGCGGGGGCGGCGGCCTGCTCCTGCGCCGATGTGTGCACCGACGTCATGCGCCCCCCCGGGATCAGTGAACCACTGGACACTCTAACCAATCGGCCCCACGCGAGGGGACGCGATGACTACCCTGTGAATCATTGGCCGCAGTCGAGGGGAACTCTGGTGAAGGTCCTGCACGTCGTCACGCTCCATACTCCGGACCACGCCTTCGGTGGGCCGACCCGGGTGGCGCTCAACCTCTCCAGGACCCAGCGGGCGAACGGCGACGACGCACGCGTCATGGCCCTCGGCGACGGCTTCCCCGGCGGTGAACTGCCCAGCCATGTGGAGGGAGTTCCCGTCCACCTCTTCCAGGCACGGCACGTGCTCCCGATGTTCGAGGTCAGTGGCATCACCTCCGCCGCGCTGCTGCGCACCGCACGCCGCATGATGCGCGGCGCCGACCTCGTACACGTCCATCTGATGCGGGACCTGGTGACCCTGCCGGCGGCGCTGCTCGCGCTCGCGACCCGCACACCCCTGGTCGTCCAGACCCACGGCATGATCGACCCCACCGAGAAGAAGGTCGCCCAGCTCACCGACGTCCTCGGGGTCCGCAAGGTGCTGCGCGAGGCCGACGCCGTCCTGCACCTCACCGAGATGGAGCGGGTCGACGTGAACGCCGTCGCGGCTCCCGTACCGCTCACCCGTACGGTACGGCTGGTCAACGGTGTCCGCCCGCAGGAGCGCAAGCCGGCCCGCGACCCCGGCCGCCCGCCGACCGTGCTGTACCTCGCCCGCATCCAGGAGCGCAAGCGGCCCGAGGACTTCGTCGCCGCGATGCCGCACGTCCTCGCCCACCACCCGGACGCCCGCTTCGTGCTGGCCGGCCCGGACACCGGCGCACTGGCCGGCACCCTCGCCCTCGCCCGGAAGCTGGGCGTCATGGACTCCCTCGACCATGTGGGCCCGCTGGAGCACGACGAGGTCCTCGCCGCCGGCCGCGAGGCCGATGTGTACGTGCTGCCGGCGATCGAGGAGCCGTTCCCGGTCTCGGTCCTGGAGGCGATGTCGGTCGGCACTCCGGTCGTCATCACCCGCACCTGCGGGCAGGGCCCCGACGTCGCGGCGGCCGGGGCGGGCCGGGTGATCGACAGCCGGGTGGGCGAGGACGCCGCCAACGCGGAAAAGGTCGCACAGGCCGTCCTGGAGCTGCTGGAGCCGGAGGCCAACGACAGGGCGGGCAGGGCCGCGTGGGACCTGGTCAACGGGCAGTTCACCATCGAGGCCGTCACGCGGACCCTCCGGCAGACCTACGAGGACGTGGCCCGCCGGAGGGGATGACCGGTCAACCGGTCCTGCCCTCCCGCGACTTGAGGGCTATCTGCCAGCGGTAGAAACTCATCGCCAGGGCGAAGTCCAGCCCGGCGCGGCCGTCGAGGAAACCGCGCCGGTAGACGTACATGTACGCGAAGGACACCAGCGGCTTGAACGGCGCCTTGTGGAAGAGCTGTCCCTGCCGGGACTTCACCTTCCGCACCTGTTCCTTGACGTCGGGGTGGTGTTCGAGCCAGGCCTCCCAGTCCGAGTAGCGGTTGTGCCGCTCGAACCAGGCGGTGACCGGGTCCAGATCCTGGTGCTCGATGGGATTGCGCAGCGCGCCCGCGGTCGGCGCGACCGGCTGGTAGTGCCCCTCGACCTCGCCGATCCCCGGTGCCGCCAGGTCTCCGACCTCCGGGTAGTGGCAGCGGGTGCGGTCCGTCAGGGACCGCTTGCGGATCGTGTAGCCGTGCCGCAGCCGCTTGCCCGAGAACCAGTAGCCCAGCGGTATGTCGTACGCCGCGGGCCTGGGGGCGTCCGGGTCGGCGAACGTCCGCCGCAGCTCTGCCAGCAACCCGGGGCTGAGCCGCTCGTCACCGTCCAGCAGCAGGATCCAGTCCAGGTCGGTGCGGACGTTCTCCAGGCACCACTGCTTCTTGCGCGGATGCCCCCCGTCCCACGTGTAGGTGACGACCTCGGCCCCGCACTCCTCGGCGATCTTCGCGGTGTCGTCCGTGCTGTGGGAGTCGACCACCACGACCGCCTCGAAGTGCCCGAGCACCGACTTCACCGCTTCGGCGATGTTCAGTCCCTCGTTCTTCGTGGGGATCGCCACGGCGATGGGAAGCTTGCTCAACTCTCGTCTCCTTCGGGGAGCCAGGCGTAGCAGCCTGTGGAGGTGAAGGTGCGGGCCCGCTCCGTGACGGTGACGGACACCGGCTTGCCGCTGCCCGGGGAACCCGATGCCAGCGCCTTGCCGCTCGCCGCCAGGACCTGCCAGCTGCACTGCGCGGTGGGGGAGGGGGCGCGGTAGCGGCCCGGCCGGAGCGCCGCCCCGGTGTGCGAGCCGTCGGCGTAGCCGAGCGCGGCCTCGTCGACCAGGTCCTGGTGCTGGGGGCACAGGTGGGCCACGGCCGGCTTCGCGTCCGCGACCTCGCCGTTGACGATCGCGGCGACGGCGATGTCCCGGTCGGCCCTGACGAGGTAGCGGAGCCGGTCGCAGCTCTCCTGGCCGGTCTGCAGGACCGCCGCGGGGTCCATGCCCTTGGGTACGCGGCCGGTCAGGTACTCCTTCTGCTTCTCGGAGAAGGTGCCCGTGGCCGGGGTGATCTTCCCCGCGGGCGCCTTCGGCGTGTCCTCGGGCTCCTCGGCCCGCGCGTCACCGGTCGGCCCGGCCGTCGGCCCGGCGGTGGTGGGGGGCCCGGCGACGGGGGGCGCGGTCGTGGCCGTGGTGGACGGCCTGCCGCCCGCCGCCGTCTCCTCGCCCCCGTCCGCGGACGAGCCGCAGGCGGCCAGCGCCGCCGTCGCGATGACGACGGCGGCGCCGGCCAGGAACGGGTACCTCATCCAGCTGTCCTCAGGGAGTAGTGCGCGCTGACCTGGGAGGCGCTGAGCGCGGTCGGGTAGACGGCTGTCTCGTCGATCTGCCCGGCGAAGAAGTTGCTGGTCGGGCGGTTCGGCCAGTTGGTCAGGCTGTCCCCGCCGACGCGCCAGTAACCGGGGTAGTTCTCGTTGCCGGTGTACAGGAAGTTGGCCGTACGCAGCTGCCCGTCGACGTAGAGCGCCATGCCGCCGGTGCCCTGGGTGGCGACGACGTGGTGCCAGGCGCCGTCGTTGTAGGCGGCGGGCGTGGTGACGGTCCGGGCACCTCCGTTCTGGACGCCGAAGACGAGCCGCCCGTCGTTGCGCATGTAGACGTGCTTGTCGAAGCGGGTGCTGTTCTGCATGGTCAGATTGGCGAACCCGATGATCTTGCCGCCGCGTACCGTGGTCGTCTTGATCCACGTCTCGACGGAGAACCGGGTCGGCGCCGGGAAGAGGGTGTTGCTGTAGGCGTAGTCGCTCGCCCCGTCGAAGCCGATGGCGGTCGAGTCGCCCGCGACGGCCGCCGGGGTCTGACGGTAGGCGGGCCCGTTGCGCAGGAAGCCGTTGTTCAGCCCGGGCCCGGTGTCGGCCGCCAGGGTGGAGGCGCCCTCGTCGTACCGCCAGTACAGCGAGGCGCCGTCGGCGAGGACCCTGGCCGGGTAGCTCTGCGCGGTGGCCGCGACGGTGGCGGACTGGGCGGGGGACTTGGCGCTGGTGTTGGTGCCGTCACTCGCGCTGATCCGGTACGAGTGCGTCTCGCCCGGTGCCACGTCCGTGTCCGTCCACCTCAGCTGCGGCCGGTCCCAGAACAGCGAGCGGCCGGTCGTGGTGTGGACGGGCGTGCTCGCCCCGTCCTTGTAGATCCGGTAGGTCAGGTCGCCGTCGTCCGTGTCGAAGCTGGTCTGCCAGTCGACGACGATCCGCCCGGGGGCGACCGTGGACAGGCTGACGTTGGGCACCCAGGGCGCCCCGGTGTCCGGACCGTCGGCGAACCGGGTGAGACCCTGCTGGCCGGAGCCGTTGACGGTGGTGAACTCCCCGCCGACCCACAGGTAGTGGTGGCCGCCCTTGTCGGTCTGGGTCATCACCCGGGGCCCGACCGGCTCACCGATGCCGTCGTTGGTGTCCGGGAACCAGGGGAGCAGCGCCGGATCGTTCACGGACTGGGCGAGCAGGTGCTTGCGCGGCTGGTCCGGGAACTCGCCCATGCTGGCGCAGTCGTGGGCGTGGCTCCCGCTGTACAGCACGCCCGAGTGGACCAGGACGGTCTGGGTGGCGCCCAGGCAGGTGTCCCGCCAGCGCTGCTGGTAGTCGTCCAGGTCGATGGCGATACGCCCGTCGAAGACACCGCCTCCGGTGCCCTCGTTCGCGGTGTAGAGGCCGGTCGCGTCCGTGGTGAGGTCCTGCACCGTCGAGGTGTTGGGGATGAAGCCCGGGTAGCTCTTGGTGAGGGCGCCCGTGGTGGCGTCCACCACGGCCAGGGCGTGCGTGGAGGTGCCGTTGACGGTGAAGAAGTCGCCGCCGAGCGCCACGTGCTGCCCGTCCGGGGTCACCTGGACCGCGCGTGCCACCTCGTCGGCGTCGGCGGTCCAGGGCAGCAGGTCGGCGCCCGTGGTGACGGCGGCGAACTTGTTGCGGGTCTGGCCGCCCACGTTGTTGAAGTCGCCGCCCAGGTAGACGGTGTCCGCGGTGACGTCCAGGGCGCGCACCGTCGCCGAGACGGAGATCTTGAAGTCTTTGCGCGGGGTGCAGGTAGCGGTGTCGACGGCCGCGATGTTGCTGACCCCCTCCCCGTTCACCGCCCCGAACTGGCCGCCCGCGTACAGGGTCCGCCCGTCGGGTGAGAGTGCCAGAGCGCGGACGGTGGCCGTGCCGGAGGAGAGGGTGAAGGCCAGGGTGCAGCCCGTGGGGGCCCCGGTGGCGGCGTCGAACGCCGCGAAGTTCACCGCGGGCTGTTCCCCGGTGCCGGCCGGCGCGTCCGGAGGCCGGATGGTCGAGAAGGTGCCGCCGGCGTACACGACGCCGTCCGTCGCGGCCATGGACCAGACGATGCCGTTGGTCTGCCAGGTGGTGAGGTCGTCCGCGGTGACTGACACCGGAGGTGTCAGCGCCGCCGCCGTGGACGCCCCGGCCGCGGTCGCGGTGAGGGCGCCGGCGAACAGGCAGAGCGCTGCGGAGGCGGCCCGCACACGGCCGCGTCCCGCTGGTCTCTGCCCCGTACGTGCGTTCATTGTTCAGCTCCGAAGGTGAGAACGAGCTGCGGCCCGAGGGCCGCGGTAACCGCGCCCGAGCAGGGGCGGGGACTGTTCGTCCCGCCGCTGGTCAGGGCGAGTGAGGGGCTGGAGCGAAGGGCTCCGGCCGGTGCGGACGCGCCCGGGGCCACCGGGTGTCCGGTGGAGGCCGAGGGTGCGTCGGTGGTGGTCCCCGGCACGGTCGCGGAGAGCGCCGGCCGGGTGGTGTGGGTGGCCGGCGACTCGGCCCGTGGGCCGGTCGCCGGCCCGGTGCCGTGGTGCCGGGCCGAGCGGGTCGGGCCCGGTCGCGCGC
>NZ_JBEXWB010000270.1:0-8795 GCF_040629645.1 Streptomyces sp. NPDC005899
CGTCACGGCACCCCGAACGGGCGGCCCAGCAGGCGACGTTGGCGCCCGCTCCGCCCGGCAGCGTCCTGATGCGCGCCGGCGTGTCCGTGCCGTGGGCCGGTGCGCGGCCGTGGCGTACGACGACGTCGGTGACCACCTCGCCGACGACGAGCAGGGCGCCCCCGCTCACCGGACGGCGGCCGAGGCGATCAGGGCGGCGAGACGGACGTTGCCGCGTACGGCCGCCAGGTTGGCCTCCAGGGACGCCCCGCCGGTCTCCCGCGTCAGATACGCCAGGAGGAACGGCGTGACCGCCTGCCCCACGATGCCGCGCTCCCGGCATTCCTCCAGGGCCCGGGCGAGCACCCGGTCGTGCACGGCGGGGTCGAGCTGCCGGTCCTCGGGCACGGGGTTGGCGACGATCAGGGCAGCGGGCGGGCCGCCCAGCGCCGCCCGGGCCCGCATCACGTCCGCCACTTCCTCCGGCGTGCCGACGGTCCAGTCGACGGGTTCGCCCGAGCCGCGCAGGTAGAAGCCGGGGAACTCCTTCGTGCGGTAGCCGAGGACACCGACACCGAGTGTTTCGAGGCGTTGCAGTGTGGCCGGCACGTCCAGGATCGACTTCACGCCGGCGCACACCACCGTGATGCCGGTCCGGGCGAGCAGGCGGAGGTCCGCGGACTCGTCCTGGGTGGCGGTCCATTCCCGGTGTACGCCGCCGAGGCCCCCCGTCGCGAAGACACGCAGGCCCGCCCGGGCCGCCAGGAACGCCGTCGCTGAGACGGTCGTCGCTCCGCTCGCCCCCAGCGCGAGCGCCGGCGCGAGGTCACGGTGGCCCAGCTTCCGCATCGCCGGATCGTTCGCGACGCGTTCCACCTGCGCGTCCGTCAGGCCGACGTGGGCCCTGCCGTCCAGTACGGCGATCGTGGCGGGCACGGCACCCGCCGTGCGCACGAGCTCCTCGAGTTCGCGGGCCACCGCCAGGTTGCGGGGGCGGGGCAGGCCGTGCGAGATGATCGTCGACTCCAGGGCGACGACGGGCCGGTTCCCCTCCAGTGCCTCCCTGACCTCGCCGGTGAGCACGGGGGCGTGAGGGCCGGTGCCCCGAGGGCCGGGTGCCGATGGGTTCGATGGCATGCCCCATCTCTGTCGCGGGCGGGGCGGCCGCAAACCCGGACGGGTGAATCGGGCCGGCGGGTCAGGCTTTCCCGGACGCGCCGGGCGTCCGGCCGCCCGGCACGGCGCGAGGGCCGCCATCATGAGCGGCAGGCAGGCGGCGACCGCGTTCGGCCGGCCGTCACCGGACCGGGAGACGATCACGCCGGGGACCGCGCCCCTGACGCCCGCCGCCGCGTTCGTCGTCAGGTCGTGCCGGACGCACGCCCCACGCCCCGGGAGGACGGCGACGGCGGGGGCCCCTCCCGGACGCCGCCGGGAGCCGGCGCGGCGGGTGCCGGGTGCCGGGGAAACCGGCAGGCGGGCGGCCCGGGGCCGCGGGCGGGCGTGGGGCCGGCCGGGACCGGGCGGACGCGGCCTAGAACAGGGGCTGGGGGAGTATCCCCTCCAGCGCCAGCAGTCGCCGCTTCGTCTCCGCTCCGCCACCGAACCCGCCCAGCCCGCCGCCGCTCTCCACCACCCGGTGGCACGGCACCACCACGGGGAGGGGGTTGGATCCCATGGCGGCGCCCACGGCCTGGGCGGCCCCCGGCTGTCCCACCCGGCCCGCCAGGGTCCCGTACCCCACGACCGTCCCGTACGGCACACCGGCCGCCAGTTCCTTCAGCACCTCGCGGTTGAAGCCGGAGGACAGGGACCAGTCAAGGTCCACCGAGAACTCCCGCAGCCCGCCCGCGAAGTACGCCGTGAGCTGGCGCACCGGCTCCGCGAACCGGGCGGATCCGGGTGCCCGCACGGGCTCGGCGCCGAGCCGGGCCCGCAGCCGGGCCAGTGCCTGGTCACGGACGGCGGGACGCGCGTGGAAGGCCACGTGCACCAGGCCGGTGGCGGTCGCGGCGAGCAGGAGCGGCCCGATACCGCTCTCCACGACACACCACTGCACGCCCCGCTCGTCGCCGTCCATGCGACCACCGTACGGCCGGGCACCGACAGCGGTGCCCGGGGACGGTTTCTCCGGCGGCGCCCCGAGGCCGGCGGCGGGCTGTCAGCGGGTGGCGTCCCGGACGACGTCGGGGTTGTTGGTGATGATGCCGTCGACACCGAGGGCGGCGACCTCCGCCGCCCGCACGGCGTCGTTGACCGTCCAGGTGTTCACCCGGAGCCGCTTTCCGTGGGCGCCCTTCAGCTTCTGCACCGAGGCGACGTAGTCGGCGTCGATCGTCGTGTGCGACGGGTTGATCTGGTCGGTGAACGCCGCGTACGCGGGCAGATCGGACACCGCTGGGGTCCCGAGGAAGCCCGTCACGACGTCCGGGCGCCGCGCGTGGACGGTTTTCACACTGTCTGCACCGAAGCTCTGGACGACCAGCCGGTTCCTCACGTGGGAGCGGTCCAGCCACCCCTCCTGGCGCAGGACCCGCAGGGTCTCCTCCTCGATCCCCGGGTAGGTCTCCGGGCTCTTGATCTCCAGCAGCAGCTTCTGGTGATTGCGCTCGACGCGCCGCAGGTACTGGGTGAGCGTCGGCACCCGGGCCCCCGCGTAGCGGGCGCCGAACCAGCTGCCCGCGTCGAGCTTCGCGATCTCGGCCGCGGTGAAGTCCTTGACCGCCCAGGGGGCGCGGCCCGGGAAGACCTCCTCGGCGTCCGTGGTCCGCTTCAGGCTCGTGTCGTGCACCACGACCAGCACGCCGTCCCTCGTGAGCTGCACGTCGTTCTCCACCCAGGTGATGCCCAGGCCGTCGGCCGCGTCGACGGCCGCCAGGGTGTTCTCCGGGGCGTAGGCGGACGCCCCGCGGTGGGCGAAGACCACCGGGGCGGAACGGGTGGCGGAGACCGCCGAGGGGGTGACGGACGCCCCCGTCGGGGCGGTGGGCAGCAGGAGGCAGCCGCCGAACAGGACGGCGACGGCGGTGGAGGTGGTTGCTGTACGTACGAACACGTGTACTCCTCGCGTCGGGTGACGGACACGCAGACGGTCGCAGCCGGTCACCAACGGACGACGGGGCGGAGGTGGCCACGATGTGAACGAAATGTCGGGTACCCGATTACCCGGCAGTACGTGAAGGCTAAGATGCCGCTCTTATGTTTGCCTGCCGGGCTTTGCCCTTTAGGGTCACCCCGAACCCGGGCTTCCGCGAAGGGCGTACCAGAATGCAGGGCACAGTTGACGGATTCGGCTACGGCTTCGTGACTCCGGTCGTGGCTTTCCTCTTGGCATGGCTGGGGGCGGCCCTGGGGCTGCGCTGCACCACGCGGTCGCTCCACGCGCGCCGCTCCCGCAGAGCGGGCTGGCTGGCCCTCGCCGCGACCTCCATCGGCTCCGGGATCTGGACGATGCACTTCGTCGCGATGCTGGGCTTCACGGTCGAGGAGGCGGCGGTGACCTACGACAGACCGCTGACCTTCGCCAGCCTCGCCGTCGCGGTCGTCATGGTCGGCGTCGGCATCTTCCTCGTCGGCTACCGGGGCGCGACCCCCATGGCGCTGGTCACCGGCGGAACCATCACCGGGCTCGGCGTCGCGTCGATGCACTACCTCGGCATGGCCGGCATGCAGTTCGACGGGCAGTTCGCCTACGACACGCTCACCGTCTCGCTCTCCGTCGTCATCGCGGTGGTGGCCTCGACCGCCTCCCTGTGGGCGGCGGTGTCCATCCGCGGCCTCCTGCCCAGCCTGGGCGCCGGTGTCGTCATGGGTGTGGCGGTCAGCGGCATGCACTACACGGGGATGGCCGCCCTCCAGGTGCACCTGCACCCCGGCGCCGCGACCGGTACGACCGGTGACACCCCCACCTCGCTGCTCCTCCCGATGATGATCGGCCCGGGCTGCTTCCTCCTGCTCGCCGGGGTGGTCCTGGTGTTCGACCCGCTGGTCGTGACGGACGGCCCCGACGGCCCCGAGGGCCGCGCCCGTCCGTCCGGACGCGGTCTCCCGGCCGGTGGCCAGGTCACCGCCATCCCCGTCCAGCGGCGGCACACGTCCTCCGCGGGGACGGCCCGCAGGGAGGTCCGGCAGCCGCGGGACCGCTGATCCGGCGCCGCCGGACACCGAGGGGGCTTCCGGCCGAGCTCCTGCCGGGCTCGTGCCCCACCGGCCCGGAGCCGTGGGGGACGGGACCCGGCAGCCGGACGGCCCGGTCGCGGGACAGCCCCGGCAGGGGGTGCCGGCCGGCGACAGGGCCACGGTCACCGGAGCCCGCCGCGGGCACCGATGTCAGTGGGGGGTCGTACGGTGGTTGCATGCGGCCCGTTTCGAAGATCGAACGTTCTGTGGCGCCTTTCGAGGTCGTCAGTCCCTACCAGCCCAGCGGCGACCAGCCCGCGGCCATCGCCGAGCTGGACCGGCGCGTCCGCGCCGGCGAGAAGGACGTCGTCCTGCTCGGCGCGACCGGCACGGGCAAGTCGGCGACGACGGCCTGGATGATCGAGAAGCTGCAGCGCCCCACCCTGGTGATGGCGCCGAACAAGACGCTCGCGGCCCAGCTGGCCAACGAGTTCCGCGAGCTCCTGCCGAACAACGCCGTCGAGTACTTCGTCTCGTACTACGACTACTACCAGCCCGAGGCGTACGTCCCGCAGTCGGACACCTACATCGAGAAGGACTCCTCGATCAACGAGGAGGTCGAGCGGCTGCGGCACTCCGCCACCAACTCGCTGCTCACCCGCCGCGACGTCGTGGTGGTCGCCTCCGTCTCCTGCATCTACGGCCTCGGTACGCCCCAGGAGTACGTGGACCGGATGGTCCAGCTCAAGGTCGGCGACGAGGTCGACCGCGACCAGTTGCTGCGCCGCTTCGTCGAGATCCAGTACACCCGCAACGACCTCGCGTTCACCCGGGGCACCTTCCGGGTCCGCGGCGACACGATCGAGATCTTCCCGGTCTACGAGGAGCTCGCCGTCCGCATCGAGATGTTCGGTGACGAGATCGAGGCGCTCTCCACCCTGCACCCCCTCACCGGCGAGGTCATCAGCGAGGACCGCTCGCTCCACGTCTTCCCCGCCAGCCACTACGTGGCGGGCCCGGAGCGCATGGAGAAGGCGGTCACCGGCATCGAGCAGGAGCTGGAGCAGCGCCTCGCCGAGCTGGAGAAGCAGGGCAAGATGCTCGAGGCCCAGCGACTGCGCATGCGCACCACGTACGACATCGAGATGCTCCGCCAGATCGGCACCTGCTCCGGCGTGGAGAACTACTCGATGCACTTCGACGGCCGCGCGCCCGGCACCGCGCCCAACACCCTCCTCGACTACTTCCCCGAGGACTTCCTCCTCGTCCTGGACGAGTCGCACGTGACGGTGCCGCAGATCGGCGCGATGTACGAGGGCGACGCCTCACGCAAGCGCACCCTCGTCGACCACGGCTTCCGGCTGCCCTCCGCCCTGGACAACCGTCCCCTGAAGTGGGAGGAGTTCCTCGGCCGGATCAACCAGACCGTCTACCTCTCCGCCACGCCGGGCAAGTACGAGCTCTCCCGTGGCGACGGCTTCGTGGAACAGATCATCCGGCCCACCGGGCTCGTGGACCCGGAGGTCGTCGTCAAGCCCACCGAGGGCCAGATCGACGACCTGGTGCACGAGATCCGCCGGCGGACCGAGCGGGACGAGCGGGTCCTGGTGACCACCCTCACGAAGAAGATGTCCGAGGACCTCACGGACTACTTCCTCGAGCTCGGCATCCAGGTGCGCTACCTCCACAGCGACGTCGACACCCTGCGCCGCATCGAGCTGCTGCGCGAACTGCGTTCGGGCGAGTACGACGTCCTCGTCGGCATCAACCTGCTGCGCGAGGGCCTCGACCTGCCGGAGGTGTCGCTGGTGGCCATCCTGGACGCCGACAAGCAGGGCTTCCTGCGGTCGGGCACCTCTCTGATCCAGACGATCGGCCGCGCCGCCCGCAATGTCTCGGGGCAGGTCCACATGTACGCGGACAAGATCACCCCGGCGATGGCGCAGGCCATCGACGAGACCAACCGCCGCCGTGAGAAGCAGATCGCCTACAACACCGAGCGCGGGGTCGACCCGCAGCCCCTGCGCAAGAAGATCAACGACATCGTGGCCTCCATCGCCCGCGAGGAGGTGGACACCGAGCAGCTGCTCGGCACCGGCTACCGCCAGGCGAAGAACACCAAGGCTCCGGTGCCCGCCCTCGGCGGGCAGGCCACGGCGCCCGGCGGGAAGTCCAAGGCGGCCGGCGCGGTCGTCACGGACCGGCCCGCCGCGGAGCTCGCCGGGATCATCGAGGAGATGACGGACCGGATGCGGGCGGCCGCCGCGGATCTGCAGTTCGAGGTGGCGGCCCGGCTCCGTGACGAGGTGGGCGAGCTGAAGAAGGAGCTGCGACAGATGCGGGAGGCGGGGCTGGCCTGACCCGTGGGGCCCGCAGTGTTGCAGGACCGACACAAAAACGGTCCACCACTGCTTGCGGCCCCCGCGGACTGCGTAGGGTGCGGGGAAACCGCACAGGATGGCTGCGGGGCAAAGCGGAGAGGGGACAGCGCGTGACGGTCAACATGACCAAGGGTCAGGCCATCAGCCTGCAGAAGAGCGACGGGGGGACCCTGACCGCCGTACGGATGGGGCTCGGCTGGCAGGCGGCCCCGCGCCGCGGGTTGTTCGGTTCGCGTACGAGGGAGATCGACCTGGACGCCTCGGCGGTCCTCTTCGCCGACAAGCAGCCCGTGGACGTCGTGTTCTTCCGCCACCTCGTCAGTGACGACGGTTCGGTCAAGCACACGGGCGACAACCTCGTCGGCGGCGCCGGCTCGGGCGGCGACGACGAGGCGATCCTGGTCGACCTCCAGCGGGTCCCGGTCCACATCGACCAGATCGTCTTCACGGTGAACTCGTTCACCGGCCAGACGTTCCAGGAGGTGCGACACGCCTTCTGCCGCATCGTCGACGAGACCAACGGCCAGGAGCTCGCCCGCTACACGCTCGACGGGGGCGGCCAGTACACGGCGCAGATCATGGCGAAGGTGCACCGCGCGGGCAACGGCTGGCAGATGACGGCCCTCGGCAACCCGGCCAACGGCCGGACCTTCCAGGACCTGATGCCGGCGATCCTGCCGCACCTGTAGGCGCCCTCGCAGGCACCCGAGGAGACCCACGGGACCCAGGTCCGCCCGGACGGGGCCGGGTCCGCACGTCCGTTACGAGCAGCTCCCGGAGGCATCCGCCGCCGGGAGCTGCGCCCATGGCAGGGCACCACACCGCACGTCGAGGGGACAGGGCAATGACGGCCGAGCTGGTCCGGGGGCAGAACCACACCTTGCCCCAGACCCGACTGGAGATCAGGGTGTCGGCGGGCTCGCCCGTCGTGGCGGGGGCCACGCTGGCGGACGAGCACGGCACGGTGCGCGGCGCCGAGTGGATCGCCCATCCCGGGGCGCACCGGCTGCCCGGCCTGGAGGTGTCCCGGCAGGCCGCGGCCGGCCACCGGCTGGCCGTGGACCTAGACGCCCTGCCCGCCGCCGTGCACCGCGTCACGGTGCTGCTGGCCCTGCCCACCGGTCCCGGACGGCCCGCCACGTTCGGCACCGTCGCGGCGCCGTTCGTCGCCGTCACCGGACTCGACGGCACCGAGATCGCGACGTTCACCCTCACGGGCCTGGACACGGAGTCAGCCGTGACGGCCCTGGAGCTCTACCGCCGGCAAGGTGCCTGGAAGGTCCGCGCCGTCGGCCAGGGATATGCCGCCGGGCTCGCCCAGATGCTCGCCGACCAGGGAGTCTCCCGGGCCGCGGAGCTGGCCGGGGCGATACAGGAGGCGGTCGCCGCCGGGCTCGCCCGTTCCGTGGCACCCCCGCCCCGCACCCCGGACGTCGCGCCCCCGCCCCGCACCCCGGACGAGGAGCGGGTGCCTCACACCGGTTCCGGCCCGTCGGCGGGCGCCGGTCGGCCGCCCGTGCCTCCCACCTCCTCGCCGGTCACCGAACCGCTCACCGAACCGGCCCCCGCGGCACGGGCCGACCTCACGCCGGGCGGTCCCATCGACTACGCGCACCCCCGCCGCCAGACCTCCCCCCCGCCTCCGCCGCCCCCGACCGCCCCGGCCGCGGCCCCGGGGCAGCCCGCGCCGCCCGTCGCCGGCGACGCCACCGGCTGGTCCATGGACGAGCGCCTGTACAACCAGATCTGGGGCATGTTCGAGGACCTGGCCCGCGCCGTCGCCGCCTACCGCAGCGCCGCCGACTTCGCCGAGTCCCGGATGGACCAGGAGCTGGACCGGACGCTCTCCGACCCGCGGAGCCGCATCGGCGGCACGGGCGACCGGGCCCGGGAGGACGCCCGGGCCCGCCGCGACGAGCTGACCGCCCGGGCGCGCGAGGCCCTCGACCGCGACCTCGCCCAGCTGGCCGCGGAGTCCGCCGTGGTGGAGCCGGCGCTGCCCGCCGCGTACGCGGGCTGGGACAACCCCGTCTGGCACGCCTACCGCGTGCCGATGGAGAGCCCCATGGCCCTGCGCCTCGGCGACCTCCACCTGCCGGAGGGCGCGGACCTGCGCATCCCGCTCCTGGTCCGGCTCCCGCTGGAGCGCGGGCTCTGGATCGACAGCGGGCGCGCGGCGGGAGAGGCCGCCGCGGTGGCGGACGGCGGCCAGGTGCGCCGGCTCGCCATGGAGACGGCGGTCGCCGTGGCGGCACGGCTGCTGGCGGTCCATCCCGCCGGCGACTTCTCGGTGCACGTCGTCGACCCCGCGGGGTG
>NZ_JBEXWB010000271.1:0-8782 GCF_040629645.1 Streptomyces sp. NPDC005899
GGTCCGACCGGCGGGTGCCGGCCGTCCTGCTGGCCCTGCTGGTCCTCGCGGGCGCCGGACTCCTGCTGTACGACGTGGCGGCGGTCCGCACCGACCACCCGGCCATGGGGTGGCGGCGCTCCCTCGCCGACGAGCTGGCGAGCCGCCACCTCGACGACGTGTGGGTGCTGGTCGGCTCCGCGGTGGCCGCGGCCCTCGGACTCTGGCTGCTCCTCCTGGCGCTGACTCCCGGCCTGCGCGCGCTGCTCCCCATGCGGCGCGACCACGCCGGTGTACGGGCCGCACTCGACCGCCGCGCCGCCGCACTGGTCCTGCGAGACCGGGCCGTCGAGGTGGCCGGAGTGCAGTCCGTACGCGTGAGGACGCGGCGGCGCAAGGCGACCGTGCGCGCCGTCTCGCACTTCCGCGACCTCGACGACGTCCGGGCCGACCTGGACGACGCCGTGGGCGAGGGCATCGGCGAACTCGGCCTCGCCCGGCCACCGCGGCTGTCCGTCCACGTCCGACGTCCGGCGAAGAAGGGGTGAGCCGCGTGATCGCGACAGTCAACCGGGTCCTGCTGGGTCTCGCCGGGCTGATCCTGCTCGTCGTCGGCGGTGCCGTCCTCGCGACCGGGCTGGGGGCCCACGTGCCTTCCTGGTGGCCGTTCGAGGGCAAGGCGGACGTCCTGCTCAGCAAGGGCGACCGGTACCGCTGGCGGGACCAGGGCTGGTGGTGGCCGACCGTCATCGCGGTCCTCGCCGTCCTGGTGATCCTCGCCCTGTGGTGGTTCCTCGCCCAGCTGAGGCGCGCGCGCCTCGCGGAGGTGCTGGTCGACAGCGGCGACGGCGAGGGCGCCACGCTCAGGGGAAGGGCCCTGGAAGGCGTGCTCGGCGACGAGGCGGGCTCGATGGACGGGGTGTCGGACGCCAAGGTCACCCTGACCGGCCGCCGCCGCGCCCCGCGGGCACGTGTCCGGCTGCTGATGGAGCCGCATGGCGCCCCGGATCGGGCGCTGCGGGGCCTGTCGGAGAAGGCGCTGGAGCACGCGCGCACCTCGGCCGGGCTGGACGAGCTGCCGGCCGAGGTGCGCCTCAAGGCGGTCAGGCACCGGGCACAACGGGTGACCTGACGCCTCGCGGGGCCGCCGTCGCCGTCCGGTGGGCCCGCGACCCGGACGGCGGTGGGAGGCGGTACCGGGTCAGAACCCGTGGCGGGCGCCGCCGTCCACCGGCACCATGATGCCCGTCAGGTAGGAAGCGGCCGGGGAGAGCAGGAAGGCCGAGGTCTTCCCGAACTCCTCGGGGGTGCCGTAGCGGCGCAGCGGGATCTGCGCCTCGTTGGCCGTGCGGGACGCCTCGGCGTCGCCGGACAGGGCGTCGAGCTCGCGCACCCGGTCGGTGTCGATCCTGGACGGCAGCACCCCGACGACCCTGATGCCGCGCGGGCCCAGTTCGTCGGCGAGCGACTTGGCGAAGCCGGCGAGACCTGGGCGCAGGCCGTTGGAGATGGTCAGCCCGGCGATCGGCTCGTGCACCGATCCGGACAGGACGAAGCCGATGACACCGCCTTCGCCCAGCTCGGCTGCGGCCGTGCGCGCGAGGCGTACGGCACCGAGGAAGACCGTGTCGAAGGCTGACTGCCACTGCTCGTCGGTGGTGTCGGCGACGAAGCCGGGCGCCGGGCCGCCGACGCTGATGAGGATGCCGTCCAGCCGCCCCCAGCGCTGCTTCGCGGCGTCCACGAGACGCCGGGCGGCCGCCGGGTCGGCGTTGTCGGCGACGACCCCGGCCGCGCCCGGCCCCAGTTCCTCGGCGGCGGCCGACACACCCTTCTCGTCCCGGCCCGACACGAGCACCTTCGCGCCGTCGGCGGCCAGGGCGCGCGCGGTGGCGTTGCCCAGCCCGCGGGTCGCGCCGGTGACGATGTAGACACGGTCCTTCAGTCCAAGATCCATGGCCCTATCCTGCCGCGTCCCCGGCACTGAGGTCGACCGCGCTGTTCACCAGCCCGACGTGGCTGAACGCCTGCGGGTAGTTGCCGAGCTGGCGTCCGGCCACCGGGTCGTACTCCTCGGCCAGCAGCCCCACGTCGTTGCGCAGGGCGAGGAGCCGCTCGAAGAGTTCCTCGGCCTCGTCGGTCCGGCCGGCCCGCTGCAGTGCGTCCACCAGCCAGAACGAGCACGCGACGAACGCGCCCTCGTCACCGGGCAGCCCGTCCACGGACGCGCCCTCGGTGCTGTAGCGGCGGATCAGGCCGTCGTGCGCGAGCTCGTCGCGGACCGCGTCGATCGTGCCGATGACCCGGGGGTCCTCCGGCGGCAGGAACCCGGTCCGCACGATGAGCAGCGTCGAGGCGTCCAGCTCACGGGACCCGTAGTACTGGGTGAAGGTGTTGCGTACGGGGTCGTAGCCCTTCTCGCAGACCTCGGCGTGCACGGCGTCCCGCATGGCCCGCCAGCGGTCGGCGTCGCCCGGCAGTTGGGGGTACTGCTCCAGGGTGCGTACGGCACGGTCGGCGGCGACCCAGGCCATCACCTTGGAGTGCACGAAGTGCCGTCGGGGTCCCCGGATCTCCCACAGGCCCTCGTCGGGCTCGCGCCAGGCGGACTCCAGGAAGCCGAGCAGGCTGAGTTGCAGGTTCCAGGCGTGCGGCTTGTCGCCGAGGCCGGCCTCGTGCGCCACCATGAGCGAGTCGATGACCTCGCCGTACACGTCGAGCTGCCGCTGCCGCACCGCGGCGTTGCCCGTGCGGACCGGCCGGGAGTTCTCGTAGCCGCTCAGCCACGGCAGCTCCGTCTCCGGGAGCCGCCGTTCACCGGCCAGCCCGTACATGATCTGCAGGTCCGCGGGGTCGCCGGCGACGGCCCGGAGCAGCCAGTCCCGCCAGGCCGCGGCCTCCTCCACGTAACCGGCGGCGATCATGGCGCCGAGCGTGAGGGTGGAGTCCCGCAGCCAGCAGAAGCGGTAGTCCCAGTTGCGCACGCCGCCGATCTCCTCCGGCAGCGAGGTGGTCAGGGCGGCCACGATTCCGCCGGTGGGCGCGTAGGTCAGCGCCTTCAGCGTGATCAGGGAGCGGAGCACCGCCTCCCGGTGCCGGCCCTTGTAGGTGCACTGCGCGGACCACTTCGCCCAGTCGGTCAGGGTGTGCCTGAGCGCCTTGTGGGGATCGATGAGCTTCGGCCGCGGGGAGTGCGAGGGGTGCCAGGTCAGGACGAAGGCCACGCTCTCGCCCTCGGTCACGGTGAAGGACGAGCAGGTGCTGAACTGCTGTCCCCAGGTCTTGACCGGCGGCTCACTGCGCAGCCAGGCGGAGTCGGGGCCGGCCACCGCCACCCGGTGACCGTGGGAGCGGCGCATCCAGGGGACCACGGAGCCGAAGTCGAAGCGGAGCCGCAGGACGGAGCTCATGTCGACGCTGCCGCTGACACCCTCGACGATGCGCATGACGTCGGGCGCCTTGTCGCGCTGCGGCATGAAGTCGATGACCTTGACCGTCCCGGTCCTGGTCTCCCAGAACGTCTCCAGGACGAGGGTCTCGTCCACGTAGGCACGGCGGGTGCACACGTCGTCGCTCGTCGCGCCCTGGGGGGCGATGCGCCAGTGGCCGTTGTCCTCGTCACCGAGAAGGGCGGCGAAGCAGGCACCCGAGTCGAAGCGGGGCAGGCACAGCCAGTCCACAGAACCGTTCCTGCCGACCAGGGCGGCGGTCTGTAGATCGCCGATGACGGCGTAGTCCTCGATGCGTGGGGTCACGCTGTGGCGTCTTCCCGAAGGAAGGCCCTGTTAAGCAGGGGGACCGGGGCGAAAACGCGGAGGTGGCCCCACGTCCCAACCGTGCCGGGCCCGCGTGCCCCGGCACCGCGCCTGACCCCGTTCCCTGAGCCGGCCCGGTCCGGACGGCAGACCCTAGACGCTCGCCGGCTCCGGCTCCGTGGCCGCCTCGCCGACGCGGGCCGCCTCCTCGACGTCCTTCTTCTCGCGGCGCACGAGGATCACCCAGCCCACGGGAACCCCGGCGGCGAAGAGCCACCACTGGACCGCGTAGGCCATGTGCGGGCCGATGGAGCCGTCGTCGGGGGCGGCGATCGTCTCGGGACTGCCGCCGGCCGGCTCCGGGGCGGTCAGCTCGACGTAACCGCCCAGCACCGGACGGCCGAGCAGCCGCGCCTGCCGGCCGCTGTTGATGAGCATGACCTGGCGGTCCGGCAGTCCCGCCAGGTCCTTGATGCCGCTGGCCCCCGTCGTCTCGTCGGCCTTGAGCCGGCCGGTGACGGTGACCTCGCCGCGCGGCGGCGGCGGGACCTCCGGGAAGGCCTCCTGGGTCGGGGCGGCCGGGACCCAGCCGCGGTTGACCAGCACCGTGCCGCCGCCCTTCAGGTCGAAGGGGGTCAGCACCAGGGCGCCGACGCGCTCGTCCCGGGAGGTGCGGCGCCGGACGACCACCTCGTGGCCGGTGTCGAACGTCCCGGTGGCCGTCACGGTCCGCCAGTAGTCGGAGCGGGGGACGGTGTGGCCCGGCGAGGTGAGACGGGAGACGGGCACGGGGGCGGCCTGGAGGTTCCGCGTGATCAGCGCGTTCTGGGCGACCCGGTGCTCATGGCGGTGCAGCTGCCAGAAACCCAGCTCGACCATCGTGGGGATCAGGACGAGGAAGAGGAGGGTGACGAGCACCCACTGCCGGGTCAACAGGAAGCGGTACACCCCATGACCGTACAACCGGGGCCATGGGGTGCGGCACGGAGGGGTCCCCGTGCGGCCCGTCATACTTTGTCCACGATGCCCGTCCTTCCCTCGGCCCGTGCGCAGTGGCCGCCGCAGTACCAGTGGCCGTCGGCCTCGACGCCCTGGCCGATGACCTGCACCCGGCAGTGCTCGCAGATGGGCGCCATGCGGTGGATGGCGCAGGCGAAGCAGTCGAAGACGTGCACCGCCCCCTGGGCGTGCACCTCGAAGGACATCCCGTAGTCGTTCCCGCAGACCTCACAACGTGCCATGCGCCACAGGGTGGGATGCCGGGCGACGGCGGGCGAGCGGTTGCCGGGCGAGTCGCGGCCGGTTCACTCCGATGACGGTGACGGTGGTGGTACGGCGGCCGTACGGGCCGGGGCGACGTCCCGCAGCAGATGGGTGAAGGCGCTCTCCTCCACGATCGGGGTCCCGAACGACCTCGCCTTGACGTTCTTGGACGTCGCCGCGTCCGGATCGTTGGTGACGAGCAGGCTCGTGAGCCGGGACACGCTGGTCGCCACGTGCAGGCCGGCCTCCACGGCGCGGTCCTCCAGCAGCTCACGGTCCACGGAGGTGTCCCCGGAGAACGCCACCCGCATGCCCTGCCTGAGGGGCTTGTCCGGCTCGTAGCGGCCCGGGTTCGGGTAGGGGCACGCGGGGCGCTTGCGCGAGGGGCGCCAGCTGCCCTGGCCGGAGGACGGCCGGTAGCCGGCGCGCGGCAGGACCGGGGAGTCCTGCCACTCGGTCAGCGGGCGGCACTCCAGCAGCGGCAGGCGTACGCCGCCCCGGGCCGCCGCGTGCAGGCTCGGGCGGAACGCCTCGGCCAGCACCCGGGCGTCGTCGAGCGCGTGGTGGGCGCGCTGCTGCACCACGCCGAAGTGCGCGGCCAGCGACTCCAGCTTGTGGTTGGGCAGGGGGAGGCGGAGCTCCTTGGACAGCGCGATCGTGCACAGCCGCTGTTCGACGGGGGCGGTGACCGCGGCCCGCGCGTACTCCCGGGCGAGCATCGACCAGTCGAACGCCGCGTTGTGCGCGACGAGCACCCGTCCGGCGAGCCGCTCGGACAGCTGCGCGGCGACCTCCGGGAAGAGGGGCGCGCCCTCCAGCACCTCGCTGGTCAGCCCGTGGATCCAGACCGGGCCCGGATCCCGCTCGGGATTGACCAGCGTGTACCAGTGGTCCTCGACGTCGCCCAGGGCGTCCAGGCGGTAGACGGCAGCGGACACTATCCGGTCGTCGCGGGCGAGTCCGGTGGTCTCCACGTCGACGACCGCGTACCCCTGGGGGTAGGCGGTCGGCCAGGGCGCTGCGGTCTGACGGTCGTCGAGCATGGTCACAGAGAATACGGGCCGCGACCGACAGCCCCCCATCCGGGCGACCCGGGCCGCCTGCCGTCCACGAACGCGCGCGGTGCCCGCCGGAGTTGGCGGTGTGCCCCGGGCGGGCGGGTCGGGACATGCCGGGCGGCGGCTCGGTGAGACGCTCCGGAGGTGACGGAGACACAGGTGCAGACTCATGGCGAACCGCACGAAAACGGACTCGGTACCCGGCTCAACTGGCTGCGGGCCGCGGTGCTCGGCGCCAACGACGGCGTCGTCTCCACCGCGGGCCTCGTCGTCGGCGTCGCCGGGGCCACCGGCGCGCGCGGGGCCCTGCTGACGGCCGGGCTGGCGGGACTGCTCGCCGGGTCCATGTCGATGGCGGCCGGCGAGTACGTGTCGGTCTCCACCCAGCGCGACGCGGAGAGGGCGGCGCTCGCCACGGAGAAGCGGGAGCTCGAGGAGACGCCGGAGGCCGAACTGGCGGAACTGGCGGGGCTGCTGGAGGAGAAGGGGCTGAGCGCCCAGGTCGCCCGGGAGGCCGCCGCCCAGCTCACGGAGCGCGACGCGCTGCGCGCGCACGCCGAGGTCGAGCTGGGCATCGACCCCGACGAACTGACCAACCCCTGGCACGCGGCGGGTGCCAGCTTCCTGGCCTTCACCGTCGGCGCGCTGCTGCCCCTGCTGGCCGTCGTCCTGTTACCCACCCCGCTCCGGCTGCCGGTCACGGTCCTCTCGGTGCTCGCCGCGCTGACCCTCACCGGCTGGGGGAGCGCACGGCTGGGCGCCGCTCCCGCGGGGCGCGCGGTGCTCCGGAACGTGGCCGGGGGAGCGGTCGCGATGGCCGTGACGTACGCGGCCGGGGCCCTGCTCGGGGCGGCGGGGGTGTGAGGGCGAGCCGGCGCGGTGGCCGGGCGGACGGCTCCGGGTGGCGCGGTGGCCGGGCGGACGGCTCCGGGTGACGCGGTGGCCTTGGGGGTACCCGACAAGCCCTCCTGACGCCGAGTCTCACATACTTGTCGGTAACAACATCTATGCGTGACCCGCAGGCCCGCTCTACGGTGCTCGGATGGAGCCGAACCTGCCCGATGTCGTGCTGTGGTCGATCCCGGCCTTCGTCCTGCTCACCGTGCTGGAAATGGTGGCCCACCGGCTTCACCCGGACGAGGACGCCGCCGGGTACGACACCAGGGACGCCGCCACCAGCGTCACCATGGGCCTCGG
The DNA here is from genome assembly GCF_040629645.1 of Streptomyces sp. NPDC005899. Taxonomy (NCBI): domain Bacteria; kingdom Bacillati; phylum Actinomycetota; class Actinomycetes; order Kitasatosporales; family Streptomycetaceae; genus Streptomyces; species Streptomyces sp. NPDC005899. The sequence continues at coordinate 7,253 of NZ_JBEXWB010000271.1, forward strand.
CAGCCTGGCCTTCGACCTGGTGTGGAAGATCCCCGTCGTGGCGATCTACACCGCCGTCCACGAACTGACCCCGCTGCGCGTACCCGTCCTGTGGTGGACGGTCCTGCTCATGCTCCTCGCCCAGGACTTCTTCTACTACTGGTCCCACCGGGGCCACCACGTCGTCCGGATCCTGTGGGCCTGCCACGTGGTCCACCACTCCAGCAGGAAGTTCAACCTCACCACCGCGCTGCGCCAGCCCTGGACCTCACTGACCGTCTGGCCGTTCTACCTCCCCCTCATCGCCTGCGGCGTCCACCCGGCGGCCCTCGCCTTCTGCTCCTCGGCCAACCTCGTCTACCAGTTCTGGGTGCACACCGAGCGGATCGGCACGCTGCCCCGCCCCTTCGAGTACGTCCTCAACACGCCCTCCCACCACCGGGTGCACCACGCCTCCCAGGGCGGTTACCTCGACCGGAACTTCGGCGGCATCCTGATCGTCTGGGACCGGCTCTTCGGCTCCTTCGCCGCCGAGACCGAGCGGCCCGTCTTCGGCCTCACCAAGAACATCGCGACCCACAACCCGCTCCGGGTCGCCACGCACGAGTACGCCGCCATCGCCCGCGACGTGCGGGCCGCCACCACCTGGAGCGAACGGGTGGGGCGCGTGTTCCGCGGACCGGGCTGGCAGCCGGCGAGGACCGGACGTGCGGCGCCCGTACCCGTGCCCGTGTCTCCGCGCGCCGCCACCGAGCACACCGGATGAGCCCGCGCACCGGTGCGCCCCGGCTCGTACGCCCGCTGCTCCTCGCCTTCCTCGCCGTCGCGGCCGTCGACCTGGCCGGCCTCCTGGCCGGAGCGGAGCCGGTCCACCTCGTCGCCAAGCCGCTGCTCATGCCCCTGCTGGCCGCCCACGCGGCGGCCCGCGGCGGGTCCCGGGCGCTTGTCGCCGCGCTGCTGTGCGGCTGGGCCGGGGACGTGCTGCTGATGCCCGCCTCCGAGGGCGCCTTCCTCGCCGGGATGGGGTGTTTCGCCGCAGGGCACGTCTGCTACCTCGTCCTCTTCGGGCGGGCCCGTCCCCGCCCGGCCGCCGGACTCGCCTACGCCGCCGTGCTCGTGGCCTTCCTGGCGTACCTCTGGCCGGGCCTGCCCGGCGACCTGCGCGTCCCGCTGACCGGGTACGGCCTGCTCCTCGCGGCCATGGCATGGCGTTCCGGTGCCCTGGGGCCGTGCGCGGCAGTCGGCGGCGCCCTCTTCCTGCTCTCCGACGCGCTCATCGCCACCGGAGTCGCCGGCCGGGCCGAGCCCCCCGGCCACGACTTCTGGATCATGCTGACCTACCTCGCCGCGCAGTACCTGCTCACCCGCGGGGCGCTCGGGGCCCCCGCCCGGCAGGAGCGCCCCGCCGGTGCCGCCGCCGGCGTCCACCGTGGAGGGGGTGCCCCACTCCCCTAGCCCGGGGCCGCCGCGGCCCGGCCGGGCCCGCGCACACGGAGGTGGGGGGGGGGGGGGGGTGCCCGGGCGCAGCCGCCCCGCGGGCCCGGGGCCCCG